>DPZQ01000032.1 GCA_003536295.1 Rhodobacter sp.
ATTTTGGGTGCTGTTGGAACCCAAAATCTCAATTGGGTCATCGACCCCAAGGCGCGACCAGGCCCGCCCCTCATCTGGACGCTTGCCAAAGGGCTGGGTGTCGCGGCCCCAGACGCGGTCTTTATCCAAAAACTTTTGGAAATCATCGTCCGAGGTGCCCTGAAAAAAATTCCATTTTAAATTATATTCGCGGATGTGTTCTTTGCAAAACCAAAAAAACTCATCTAACAATTCAGAAGATTTTGGCGCGCGATAAAGGCCGGCTTCTTTACATTCCGGAAATTCGCACGTTTTGGTTGAAGTGTCAAAAGCACCTGACATTCCCCGTCTTGTGGTTTTTCTGCGTTTTTTGTCACTTGCGACCGATATATCAAAGTCAAATAATGGTTTTTTCATGGGGCTTGCCTTTCAGCGTAGGAGGAAGGAGTTTAGACGATATGAGAGAAGATTGAAGAGCAAAGGACGATAAATGCGCATTTCAGAACAAATAAAGTCAAAACTGGTCCAGGCTTTTGCCCCAGATGTCATTGAGGTGCTGGATGAAAGCGAAAAACACCGTGGTCATGCGGGCCATCGTCCTGAGGGTGAGTCGCATTTTCGCGTGACGTTACGTGCTGAAAGTTTTGGCCCCATGTCGCGCATCGGGCGCCATCGCGCGGTGCATTTGGCTTTGGGGCCAGATTTGGTGGAGCGCATTCATGCGCTGGAACTTGATGTTGGAGCAAAATAACCACCAATTTGCCCTTCGGGGTCTTTGGTGCGCCACCTTTTTTGTGTTGCTAGTGCTGGGCCGCTTTGGCCATAATACGTCGTGCATGAAGTAAGGGCTCGGTATATCCAGATGGCTGCGTCCGCCCCTCAAGCACCAGATCCATGGCGGCATGATAAGCAATGCCATCATATCGAGGTGCCATAGGCCGATAAAGCGGATCCGAGGCGTTCTGCCCATCAACCACTTTGGCCATTTTTTCAAAGGCAGCTTTGACGTCATCTTGGGTCACGATGTCATGATGCAGCCAGTTGGCCACCCCTTGAGCAGAAATGCGGCAGGTGGCGCGGTCTTCCATTAGGCCCACATTATGTATGTCTGGCACTTTTGAGCAGCCAATGCCTTGGTCAATCCAACGCACCACATAGCCCAAGATACCCTGAACATTGTTCTCAAGTTCAAATTGAATTTCTTGGTCTGACCAGTTGGCATCATAGGCCACGGGCGGCGTCAAAAGATTGCGCAGCGATGCTCGGTGCCCTTGGGCTTTGATCTGATGAGCAATTTCATTTTGACGTGCAGTCACTGAAATCAAATGGTAATGGGTCGCATGTAGGACCGCTGCCGTTGGAGAGGGAACCCAAGCACAGTTGGCGCCTGCCTGCGGATGGCCGATTTTTGTCGCCAACATATTTTCCATTTGATCGGGCATGGCCCACATGCCTTTGCCTATTTGTGCTCTTCCTTGCAGGCCACATTCCAAACCAATATCCACGTTTCGATCTTCATACGATAGAATCCAAGGTGTTGTTTTCATGTGTCCTTTTGGCAACATTGGACCAGCTTCCATACTGGTGTGAATTTCGTCGCCCGTGCGGTCTAGAAAGCCTGTGTTTATAAATGCAATGCGCTTAGTGGCCGCACGGATACAGGCCTTAAGATTGACCGAGGTGCGACGTTCTTCGTCCATAATTCCCAGTTTAACAGTATTGGCAGGCAGGCCTAAAGTTTCTTCAACATAGGTGAAAATTTCATCAGCAAAGGCCACTTCTTCTGAGCCATGCATCTTAGGCTTAACCACATAGACAGACCCTTTAATACTATTGCGCAGACCATTATTTTTTTTCAAGTCATGCATGGCGCATAGCACAGTAACAAAGGCGTCAATCAAGCCTTCAGGTGCTTCATTACCTTCAATATCAACCACAGCAGGATTTGTCATCAAATGACCAACGTTGCGTACCAACATAAGGGAGCGCCCCTTAAGCACAAAGTTTTCACCGTTAGCCGCAGTGAAAGCCTCATCCGCGTTTAGACTACGCACAATAATTTGGCCGTTTTTTTGGAATTGATCGGTCAGATCACCGCGCATCAGGCCCAGCCAATTTCGATAGGCTTGTACCTTATCTGCCCCATCGACGCAGGCCACCGAATCTTCGCAGTCCATAATGGTTGAAATAGCAGCTTCCACAATAATATCTGAAATGCCTGCCGCGTCAGTGGTGCCAATTTGATGCGCTTTATCCTGCAAAATCTGAATATGTAAGTCATTTACTTTAAATAAAATTTGCAAAGGTGCGCGAGTGCCATGGGTATAACCACGGTAACAGTTTTGGTTTTTTAGACGTGCAGGCCCTTTGGCGGTTTCCAAAACCAAAGCGCCAGATTCAACGTGCAGACCCGTCAATTGTAACCATGAAGCACCGTCTGCCAAAGGCAGAGCGCTGTCCAAATGTGCGCGCCCAAAAGCCACCACTTGGGCGCCACGCGCAGGGTCATAGTTGCTCAGTTTTGGTGCGCTGCCCAAAGCATCAGTTCCATAAAGTCCATCATAAAGGCTGCCCCAACGAGCATTGGCCGCATTAAGCGCAAAGCGAGCGTTGGTTACAGGAACCACCAGTTGTGGGCCTGCTATTGTAGAAATTTCCGGGTCGACGTTGCGGGTCTCAATCGAGAAATCAGGCCCCTCAGGGGTCAAATAACCAATTTTTCGCAAAAAGCCCTCGTAATCGCTGGCATCAAAAGGGTTTGCGCGGTTTTCGATGTGATACTCGTCAATTTGGCTTTGTAATGTTTTGCGTTTTGCCATGAGGGCATGGTTCTTAGGCGAAAGATCGAACAGCGCCCGGTGAAAACCGCTCCAAAACTGCTCTTTAGACACGCCAGTCCCAACAAGCGCTTCGTTTTCAACGAAATCAATTAGCAAAGGATCAATGATTAAGTTTTCGATGGGCTGTGTCGGGGACATGAGTTTCTCCAGTAGCAAAAATCCAGCTCTCAGTAGTTTGTATGTTTCCGATAAGCAACAATATTACCCGATTTATGTAAAATTTGTTTTATAAAATGACGCACCGCAGCATTCTTGCTATTTTTTTGGAAAAATTATTAAAGATCAAAGTTAAGTTGACTGTTGGTTAGGACGGCGCGAGCCGTATTTTTTCATCACCTCGCCTGAAAGGCCAGAATAGATTTTGGTTTTGCGATGCGTCCAAAGGTGCAGCCGAGCCTCTTTGGTGGCAGTGGTGATATCTATGATCGGCTTGGAGTATTTTTGCCCAAAAAGCTTTGTGGTCATTTCTAGGGTTCTTGCACGAAAGCATTGGGTACATGGGTCAGTTCGGGCATATAGCGGTGGGTAAAGTGGCCAAGAGTATCATACAAGCGTATCATAATCGACAAAGCGACGGGCGAAAAACTGCCCTGCGCGTTGCCAATCAATGCCAAGCTGTGCGCAGCCTACTGATATAACCATAGCGCGAGCGCTAAAATTCAATCAGCCTTTGGCCGCCAAGCAACGCATAACAGCATTTAAAGATTGCAAACCCGTTTCGCCCTTGGCCTAAGCGTCAAAATGATCGTCTGTGATCGGGCGTTGACACGCGAGTGGATTGAGGGGCCGCCGTTGCATACCGGGCGCATCTTTAAGCTTTTGGGTAAAGTGATCGCGCCACGCCAATGGCGATTGAAAGGCGCGCCGCTCTCAGCGCAAACACACGGTATCGGGTTGCATCCCCTCGGGAATCAGGTGGGTTTGGCGAGCCGATAAAGTGCCAAGCGCGAGCAGGCGCGTTCATCGGTTAGGGGCGATTACAGGCCCGCGCGCGTTTTTCCATAAAACTGCTGCACAACAGCTCTGCCGCGGCGCGCCCGCCCGTTTGGGCGTGCGCATAAGGATTATCCATTAGGCTCAAGTCGCGTTGGGGCTGCAATTGGCCTACATCAACCCGTTTAACCGCTTGGGTGGTCGCTTG
>DPZQ01000113.1 GCA_003536295.1 Rhodobacter sp.
TAAATTTTACCTGCTTTTTCCCATTGTTGTGTTTTGGCAGGGGCTGGGCCCTTGTATCTGCCGTCAGCCCCTATAGAATAGACTAAATGGCAGTAGTGCGTTTCGCACCTGTCTTCCCGAAACGGAGAATTCAATGTCCTGGACCGACGAGCGCGTCGAGACGCTAAAAAAGATGTGGGGCGAAGGCCAAAGCGCCAGCCAGATCGCTAAAGAATTGGGCGGCGTGACCCGCAATGCCGTGATTGGTAAGGTGCACCGTTTAGGTCTTTCTAATCGTGTTGTGGCGGGCAAAGAGGCGGTGGGTGCACCACCCCATGCCTCCAGCCTTGCCCCAAAAGCGGCTGCCAAAGTGTTTGAACTTAAACCCACTAATGCGCCCCAAGCTTCAACACCAAAGGCCACAGGCGACGCACCCGCACCAAAGTCCGCGGTCAAAGCACCTGACGCACCTTTAAGTGTTGCGGCCTCAATCGTGGCCAGCATGGCGCCTATTCCTTTGCGGAAATCCATCGTACCCGCAGGCCAACCGCTACCGCCACAACCGTCGGCTAACGAAATTTCGCCTGAGACTTTGGCAAGCGTGCGCGAAGTTGAAAAACGTGCGATGCGCCTAACCTTGATGGAATTGACTGAACGTACTTGCAAATGGCCCATCGGTGACCCTGCGACGGACGAATTTTGGTTTTGCGGCCTGACGTCTGTTGCTGGAAAACCTTACTGCGAGGCCCATGTATCGGTCGCGTTTCAGCCGATGAGCGCTCGCCGCGACCGACGCCGCTAAGCAAAGGCAACAACAAAAATTCAGGGAGGGCTTTGGCCCTCCTTAATTTTATGTGAAACCCGTGCCCAGCTTCCCGCTCAATTAAAAACCAAAGCGGCAGAGCGGCAAGAGTTTTAAAGATAAGCGCGTTTTCCAACCTTAAATTCCTGGAACCAACAGCCAAAGGACAGCGCTCCGTAAAACACCTGAACACTCTACCGCCTTGCCATGTGCGATCACCCCCCTTAACAGGGGCGTGGGCTTGCGCTATAGAGGGGGTATGATACAAAATCCGCCTTCAAGTCGCCCCGATCTGGCCCCTAAAGCCCTTATATTAGACACAGCCCGTCCGGGTCAGCCACGCATTGGTATGGTCTCACTTGGGTGCCCAAAGGCGCTGGTCGATTCCGAGCGAATTTTGACCCGGTTGCGCGCCGAAGGCTATGCCATCTCGCCCGATTATGCTGGGGCTGACGCAGTGATTGTGAACACCTGCGGCTTTCTAGATAGTGCCAAAGCTGAAAGTCTTGATGCGATTGGCGAAGCGCTCAGTCAAAACGGCCGTGTGATTGTAACGGGCTGTTTGGGGGCGGATGCTGACTATATCACAGGTGCGCATCCCAAGGTTTTGGCCGTCACAGGCCCGCACCAATATGAGGAGGTACTTGACGCGGTGCATAAGGCCGTGCCGCCGTCGCCCAATCCGTTCATTGATCTTTTGCCTGCTACGGGCGTAAGCCTAACCCCACGTCATTACAGTTATTTGAAAATTTCTGAAGGTTGCAATCATAAGTGTAAGTTTTGCATTATTCCCGATATGCGTGGCCTGTTGCAAAGTCGTCCTGCCCATGCTGTTTTACGCGAGGCGGAAAAGCTGGTTGAGGCAGGCGTACGAGAGCTGTTGGTTATTTCGCAAGATACCTCGGCTTATGGGGTGGATATCAAACATGCCTCAGACAAGGGTCACCGTGCCCATATTACTGATCTAGCGCGCGATTTGGGGGCGCTTGGGGCGTGGGTGCGGCTACATTATGTGTACCCCTACCCCCACGTGCGTGATCTGGTGCCTTTAATGGCTGAAGGATTGGTGCTGCCTTATTTGGACATTCCGTTTCAGCACGCCGATACCAATGTGCTCAAACGCATGGCCCGCCCCGCCGCCGCAGCAAAAACGCTGGATGAAATTGCAGCATGGCGAGCCATCTGCCCCGAAATAACTTTGCGTTCGACCTTTATCGTGGGTTACCCCGGCGAGACCGAAGCTGAATTCCAAGTGCTACTGGATTGGATGGATGAGGCCCAACTAGATCGTGTGGGATGTTTCCAATATGAAAACGTGGCCGGTGCGCGATCAAACGCGCTGCCAGACCATCTGCCAGATGAGGTTAAGGAGGAGCGCTGGGCGCGTTTTATGGAAAAGGCGCAAGATATTTCCGAAGCCAAACTGGCGCAGAAATTGGGCCGTGTAATAGATGTAATCGTTGATGAGGTCGACGCCGAAGGAGCTACCTGCCGCACCAAATCCGACGCTCCTGAAATTGACGGCAACCTATTCATCGATACAGGCTTTGAAGAGCTTTGCACCGGCGACATCGTCAAAGTGCGGGTCGACGAGGCGGGCGAATATGATCTTTGGGGGTCGGTGGTTTAGGGGGATTGGGCTATAGACAAACGATTACCCCTAAAAAATTTACAGTCATTTCATGGGGGCTGGCGCTCCCCCTTGAAACTTGTTGCCGTGGCGGTAGTCGCAAGGGTCCTCTTGCATTTCAAGATGCAACTTATCGCCCAGATACGGATGGGCTCGGGCAAGATTTTCATTGAAGTTAATCCCTAGCCCCGGGGTTTCAGGGGGGATGATATAGCCCTCTTCCCACTTGATCGTGTGCCCGATTAGCTGTTGGTGAAAGCTGCCGCCCGTTTCAATGGTTTCGGCCATCAACAAATTGGGGATAGAGGTTGCCAGATGGATATTAGCCGCCCATTCTACTGGGCCTGCATAAAGATGCGGGGCTATTTGGGCGTTAAATATTTCTGCCAGGGCAGCGATTTTTTTCGCCTCATGTATGCCGCCAACGCGACCCAATGCGGGTTGCAAAATCTTAACCCCGCCCGCGCGCAACAGCATGCCAAATTCGGCCTTTGTGCTCATGCGCTCGCCTGTCGCCAGTGGCACATGCACATGCTGGGCGATGGCGGCAAATTCCAGCAGATTGTCAGGTGGGCAGGGTTCTTCGTACCAAAGCGGGTTATAAGGCTCAATAGCTTTGCCCATGCGGATGGCGCCTGGTGTTGAAAACTGGCCATGGGTGCCAAACAAAAGATCGGCGCGATCCCCTACCGCGTCGCGAATAGCCGCGCAAAATGCGACTGAGCGCGAAATATCTGACATGGCAGGTTCATGCCCGCCGCGTATCGTGTAGGGGCCTGCGGGGTCGAACTTCAGCGCGGTAAAACCCATATCAACATAGCGTTTTGCTGCCCGCGCCGTGGCTTCGACATCAACCCAAAAGTTGGCGTTTTCTTCGCTGGGGCTTGGGTAAATATAGGTGTAAGAGCGAATTCGCGCATTCATCTTGCCGCCCAAAAAAGCCCAAACGGGGCGGTTTCGGGCTTTGCCCAATATGTCCCAACAGGCAATTTCAAGCCCCGAAAAGGCCCCCATCACGGTTAGGTCTGGGCGCTGGGTAAAGCCAGCGGAATAGGCGCGACGAAACATAAGTTCAATATTTTCAGGATTTTCACCCTGCATGTGGCGCGCAAACACATCTTCAATCACCGCGATCATCACTTGGGGCGACACCGAAGTGGCATAGCATTCGCCGTAGCCTACCAGACCCGTTTCTGTGGTCAGTTTTGGGAAAATCCAATAGCGCCCACCCCAACCGGGGGCAGGGGGGGCTACGACGAAAATTTCAAGATCTTTTAACCGCATGAGGCACCTTTGGGTTGATGCCCGCACGCTTCCACCTTGCAAGGGCGAAGTCAAGCGGGGCGCGCGGACCTTGATTTTGAACGCGCCAGATAAAGGATCACGGCAACGGTCATCAGGGCGGCCGCAAGCAAAAATGGCGCGCCGGGTAGGAATATTTGATCAGGATTTGTGGTAAACCGCGCAAAAACCCACGTCATCACCAAAGGCGATAGGATCATCGCAATGGCATTTAAGGACGCGAGCACTCCTTGCAATTCGCCTTGCGCATTCGCATTCACCTCGCGCGACATGATCGCTTGCAAAGCAGGCGTCACCACGCCGCCCAAAGCCGTAAACGGAATTAAAATCAGCACGGCCAGCCCTGAGGTCAGAACGCCAAGCAAGACCAAGCTCACAATATCAAAGATCATGCCCAGCCAAACGGTCCGATCTTCGCCCAAAATACGCAGGGCGGGGGCTACCAAAAGCGCTTGACCAATCGCAAAGCTGACGCCGTAAATCGCCAAGGAAAGCCCCACCGTCCCCGAGCTCCAACCAAAAGCCGTGATCCCGTAATAGGCCCAAATAGTGGCATAAACATTCATCGCAATGGCCATGATCAAAAACACCAAAAGCGGGCTGCGCAAACCGGGCATACGGGCCAAAGCGTTCAGCGCGGAAAGCGGATTGGCGCGGGTTAAATCAAAGGGGCGGTGTTCAACTTTGGGCAGGCTTTCGGGCAAAACGAAATAGCCAAACACAAAATTCGTCCCCGCAAGTGCCATCGCTGCGTAAAACGGCGCTTGCAGGCTTAGATTGGCCAAAAGCCCGCCCACGGCAGGCCCCAGCACAAACCCAACCCCAAAGCAGGCCCCAATCAGACCAAAGCGCGCGGCGCGCCCGCCTTCGGGGGTGATATCGGCAATATATGCCAGAGCGGTGGAATGGGTGGCCGAAGTGACCCCCGTGATGATCCGCGCCAGTAAAAAAAGCCAAATATTATTGGCCACGGCCAAAAGTAAATAATCCAAAGCCATGATCGCGGTTGAAATTAGCAAAACGGGCCGGCGGCCAAAACGGTCAGAAAGCCCCCCCATTAAGGGCCCGCATAAAAACTGCATCACTGCAAAAGACGTGGCTAAAACCCCGCTCCAAAGCGCCGCGCGGGCAATGCCGCCTTCGGTTACGCGGTCAATCAGCTGCGGCAAAACGGGAAAGATCAGCCCGATCCCAATGGTATCCAGCGTCACGGTCACCAAAATAAAGGCCAAGGCCAGTTTTTCGCGCGGTTTTTTTAGCATGATGGGCTTTCGAAAAATGGCCTTGTTACAGAGAAATATGGCCAATTTGATCCAGAAAATCAGTTAAAATTGTGGCATATTCTTCGGGTTTTTCGGCCATGGGCAAATGCCCCGCACCGCGCATCAGATGGAATTTTGACCCTTTGATCAGCTCGGCCGTTTCGCGCACCAGATCGGGTGGGGTGGATCCGTCATTTGATCCGGCTATGGCCAAAGTGGGCAGGGTGAGGGCGGCGGTGCTAGTGTAAAAATCCGTGCCTGCAATAGCTGCGGCGCAGCCAGCCCAGCCTTCAACCGGCGTGGCCATCAAGACGGCGCGGATCTTGGGCACGGCGGGATGGTCTTTGTTGTGGCGGCCAAATTGGCGGATCACGGTTGCGGCGGCGTAGTTTTCATAGCCTTCGGATCTGATCTGATCAATGCGTGCTTGCCAAATTTCGGTCGTTGCGATGCGCGCGGCGGTGTTTGATAAAACCAAGCCCCGCACCAGATCAAGCCGCTTGGTGGCCAGCCCCTGCCCCACCATCCCACCCAAGGAAACGCCCACCAAAACTGCGTCTTTGATCTGCAAATGA
>DPZQ01000074.1 GCA_003536295.1 Rhodobacter sp.
AAATGACCGCGCAGCATCTTCGACAAAAATAGGATTTGCCGCATTGAGTTCGGCAAAGGCCTGTTCATCTTCGCGTTTGACCATCACTTGGGTTTCGGTGACCACGCCTTGGCGGGCCAGATCGATCAAATCTTCAAACCACAAGCAATTCGCTTCTTGCCGCACCTCAACCGAGAGACGCGCGATTGAACGTTGCGAATGCGGTGTAGCCAGTTGCTGGCGCGTGACGCGGGCATGTTCGGCCAGCTCAAGCGAGCAAGGGCAGGTACTAGAATAAACATAATCCAAATGCATGATCTTTTTGCGCACACCACTTTGGTCAATCAGCTCCATCGCAATATTATAATATTGCCATCCCATCAGACCCGAGCGTAGGGACGAGACTTGGACCGGAAAAGACAGACGCATCTGAATGCGAGCGTCAAAACTGTCAAGATCACGTTTATAATCGTCTAGGGCGGCTTGGATCACCTCAAAAGAAAAATCACGTTCGGCATGCAGATAGAATGAGCGCATGATGCGCGACATGTTTATGCCTTTTTTCTCTGCCTCAAGGCTGACCGTGCCCGTGACCGAGGTTTCAAGCCGCATTTCTTGGCTGGGCGCATCTTGCGAGGCTCGGGTGCGGTAGCGAATGGGTAAACGGAAGTTTGAAATGCCCACATGCTGAATTTGCTGTTTTGCCCCCACGATCAAACTGGGGGGACCATTTTGCAAATCTGGCAGGCTGGCTCTATACTCATCAGTGACGGTAAAATCTTGCGGATAGCTGCTGCTGAGGGTTTTGGGCGCGCCGTTCGTTTCCAAAAGCGCACGCGCACGCGGATCAAGCGCGTCTATTTCGGCGTCTGATGCCATGGCTGCCCATTGGCGCAAGAGCCCAAAGGCCAAGGCAACTTCATCGTCATTGGGCTTATGGTCTATCTGTGACAGATGAATATTCATGCAGCCTCCTTAAAATGTGACGCCGATGTATGACACTTGGCCTTTCATTTACGCACCATATTCACGTTTAGATCAGATTAAGACCTGATTTTATATCATCAATCAAGTCTAACGGATCTTCTAAACCGACACTTAAGCGTATTAATCCATAGGAAATACCCAAAAGATCCTTTTGATCTTGGGGCAAGCGCGAATGGGTAGTGGTGGCGGGGTGGGTGGCAATTGATTTCGCATCCCCCAAGTTATTTGAGATTTTGATGATCTTTAACCCGTTCATAAATGTGAAAGCGGCCTCTTTACCGCCTGCCAACTCAAAGCTGATCATGGTGCCTCCCGAGCCCATTTGCAGGGCAACGAGCGCCGCTTGCGGGTGGGTGTCAAGGCCAGGATAAATCACCTTTGACAAGCGCGCATCCCCTTGTAAAGAAAGCGCAATCTCTAAGGCCGAGGTGGCCATCGCGCGGCAACGCAGGTCAAGCGTTACCATCCCGTTCAGCATGATCCACGAGGTAAAGGGCGACATCGCCCCGCCCGTATGTTTCAAATAGGGCTCAACGACGCCCCTAATAAATGCTTTGGTTCCACAGATCACCCCGCCCAAAGCGCGGCCTTGCCCGTCGATATGTTTGGTGGTTGAATAGATGATCACATCTGCCCCCAAATCTACGGCGCGAGAAAAAATCGGGGTGGAAAAAACATTATCCACCAAAACAAGCGCGCCTTTGGCATGGGCCAAACAAGCCACTTCTTTGATGTCAATCACCTCAAGCGTGGGGTTGGACATGGTTTCAAAAAACACTGCTTTGGTGTTTGCCGTGATCGCACGCTCCCACGCAGACAGATCGGTGCCATCTACAAAATCAACCAAAACACCGTATCGTTGCAAAATATTTTCCAGCACGTAAAGGCAAGAACCAAAGAGTGCCCTCGCCGCCACAACATGATCGCCCGCTTTCAACATCGCCATCAATGCACCCGAGACCGCAGCCATGCCGCTGGCGGTGGCAAATGCGTCTTCGCACCCTTCTACGGTTGCGATCCTCTCTTCAAACATGCGGGTGGTGGGGTTGCCATAGCGCGCATAGACAAATTCATCATCCTGCGGGACTAAGAAGCGCGCTTCGGCATTTTCGGCACTGTCATAAGCAAAACCTTGGGTCAAAAAAATGGCTTCGGCCATCTCGCCATATTGGCTGCGGCGGGACCCTTGATGAACAAGTTGTGTGCGGGTTTTCCAATCTTTGCTCATGGTCACCTTCCAAAAAATAATCCCGAACGCCAAGGCGTCGGGATGATCCGAGACCTCTTTAGCGGATTTTTAACGTGGCCCGCAATCAGGAACAAAGCGCCACGCACATTAAATAGACCACCAAAGATCTCGCGTCAATCTACTTCAAAGTGGCACAATCAAGCGTCATGTCTTGGGAAAGGAGCATCACATATCAGAACCAATCTGAATTTTACTTTTGCCAACCGGAAATGATTGGAAAGTCGCCACAGCGCTGGAAGAAATAGGCCTAGAATATCATTTGATATCCAATCGACATCAATAAAGATGCACAGTTAGAACCGGCCTTTTTTGCCCTATCTCCCAACAAAAGCATTTCTGCGTATCAACTGACACAGCGGACCACCATGGCGCGTCGATTTCACTATTTGAGTAGCAGGCGATTTTGCAATATTTGGTCAGAAAAACGTTTTTTCATGACGCACCCCAAGTTGCTGGTCTGTTAATCTACCATTGGCTCAGGTGGCAAATGGACTGCCTTGGGCCAATGGCGTGGGCAAACGCATCACTTTTTCACATATGCCTCAAAGATGGAGCCACCGCAGGTCTTGCCCTATGCACCAAACCGCTGGCACTCTGAATTGAAATGGCTTTACGGCGTGCTAGTTAGCAAATTAACTCAAAATAAAAATGTCACAGGCCCCGATCCCACCAACGCGAATATGGCCGTTTGGCCCTGGACCAGGTTTCATAAACTCAAAGAGCATATGTCTCTCGTAAACCCCGCATATGTTCGCGTTGGTTTGACGCGCTGGCCGCACAGCCGGACTGCGCCAAGGGAAAGCGGTCGAGACGGAAAAGCACGGTGTCGCTCAAAATAAGGCCGCCTAAGGACTGCTGTTTAACAACCAGCAGCAAAGGCGGGTTTGGAGGGCCTATTTGGGTCCATCATCCTTTGGAAGTCCGTATTTTGTGAAAAGCTGCCCTTGGCTCATGAAAAAGGCGAAAATGGCAATGGTGAGACCAAATGTCTTGAAATTGACCCAGACATCCGTTGAAAAACTACGCCAAATCACTTCGTTTGTAAGGGCTAAGCCAAAGAAAAACGCTGTGACGCGGCGAGTTAAAATCATCCAACCTTCAGAGGCAAGGGGAATAGCCTCATGCATAACATAGGCCAGATAAGAGCGGCCACGCAAAAGCCCAAAGCCCAAAACGCTGCCAAACAACAGGTAAATCAACGTCGGTTTGGTCTTAAAAAAGCGCGGATCATTAAACCAAACCGATAGGCCACCAAATAAAATGACCAAGACCAAGGTCACAATCTGCATTTTCGACAAAACACCCGTCAGCCACCATAAAAGTCCCGTGGAGAGAATTAAAATCGGCACGAAGGCTGCAGTGGCCAGAATGAACCCTTCGTAGCTGGCACCAAAAAGCGTATAGTCTTGGCCCTTAAGGCGGGAATAAAGCACGAAAAAGGCAAGCACGGGGCCTATTTCAAGGGAAAGCTTTAAGATTGGGTTGATCTTTTTTTTGGACATTATTCCTCCAGCCCTACCAATGCGCGGGCAAAATCTGATGGATCGAATGGCGAAAGATCATCGATCTTTTCACCCAAACCAATGGCATGAATGGGCAGGCCGAAACGATCGGCCAAGGCTACAAGCACGCCGCCTTTTGCGGTGCCATCAAGTTTGGTCATGATTAGACCCGTGACTTTGGCGAGTGATTGGAAAATCTCAACCTGAGACAGGGCATTTTGGCCCGTGGTAGCATCTAGCACCAATAGGGTATTGTGGGGGGCTGATGGGTCTAATTTACCTATAACACGAATTATTTTGGCAAGTTCCTCCATCAAATCAGCACGATTTTGCAACCGCCCTGCCGTGTCAATCAACAAAAGATCTGCCCCCAAAGCGCGCGCTTTCGTGATCGCATCATGCGCAAGCGAGGCAGGGTCAGACCCTTCGGGGGCGGTTAACACAGGCACTTCTGCTCGGGCACCCCAGACTTGCAACTGCTCAACAGCGGCGGCGCGGAAGGTGTCGCCTGCGGCGATGACCACGGACTTGCCCGCTGCTTTAAACTGAAGCGCTAATTTTCCGATGGTCGTCGTTTTGCCAGAACCATTGACCCCAACCACCAAAACCACTTGCGGCTTTTGCGAAAACAGCGGCAAGGGGCGGGCTATGGGGGTTAGAATGCGTGTAATTTCATCGGCTAGCAGCTCTTTAATAGCACGGCTGCTCAGACGTTTTCCCATATGATTTTGAGCGATTTGTGCGGTGACGCGCAGCGCCGTCTCAACGCCCATATCAGCGCGTATCAAAACCTCTTCCAGACTTTCAAGCATCGTATCATCTAAAATACGGCTTTTTTCGCTCCCTTCATCGGCCGAGAACAGACGGTTGAGAAAACCTGCCGCCTTTGGGCTTTGCTGGGGGTTTGGCTGGAGGTTTGGCTGGGGGGATTGGGTTACACCTGGCGCTTGCGCATCGATCACGGCATCAAGCCCCTCCGTGATGCGGTCAGAGCTGCGAAACAATCGATCTGCAAGTTTCTTGAAAAAAGCCATAGGTCTCCCCTTCGGGCTTATTTAATTGTTTTGCGGTCCCGATGGAAGGGTTGGCGCGCAATTAGTTGAACATTAAAACAATTGCCCCTGATCGGGGGGAGTTTGGCCTTTGTGCTTTTTGGCAGGCGGGGCAGATGGGTTGGCACTGGCGCTTACGGCTGCGAGCGCGCCCGGATCAAGAGCTAAGCGGCCGTCGTAAAATTCCAGCTCAAGCGATAAAGCTTGACGCGCCGCTTGTGCCGAGGTGACAATCCCCCCCCCCGAGCGCACCACCGCAAAGCCGCGGCGCAAGGTTTGGTCATAACCCAAAGATTGGCGTATCCGTTCTAATGCCGTTAAGGTCTTTTGCCCTGCGGCAAACTGTGCGCCCAGTGCCAACTCAAGACGGGCGGATTTCTTATCTAGATCACCGCGCCCCCGTTCCAGATCGCGTGCACTTTGACTTATCAGACGCAAAAGGGCGGGATCAAGCCGCGCAAAAAGCGAAGATGCGCGGTCGTTCGGTCGCTCGAACTGGCGGGTTTGCGCTGCATTAAGGCTCCGGCCCTTATCGGACAGTTGCCCTTGCAAGCGGCGGATAAGTAATATCAGGCTTTGGGGGCGTAAAAGCGCTACAATCGGGTCAAATCGGCCCTTTTTGCGTGCCACCATTGCCTCAAGCGCGCCAGCAAGGCGTATGGACCACAGGTCATAGCGTTGCGCGGCAGGATCGATCAAAGCCTCGAGGCGTGGCAGAGCACGGGCCAAGGTTCGTAAATTATGGCTGCGCATTTCATGGCAATTAGCCAAAGCACGGGTTTGGCGCGCGCCCAACATATCAAGTGCTGCTTGCACATCTTGGCGCACGGGCACCGCCATTTCGGCAGCCGCCGTTGGGGTTGGCGCACGTTGATCGGCGGCGAAATCCAAGAGCGTGGTATCCGTTTCATGACCCACCGCCGAGATCAGCGGAATGTCACTTCGCGCCGCTGCGCGCACCACGATTTCTTCGTTAAAGCCCCAAAGGTCCTCGATCGAACCGCCCCCGCGTGCCACGATCAACACATCAGGGCGCGGGATCGGCCCGCCTTTTTCTAACGTATTAAAGCCCGCGATTGCTGCCGCGACTTCGGGCGCGCAGGCGCGCCCCTGGACCGCCACAGGCCAGATCAGAACATGGCGCGGAAAACGGTTCCGCAACCGGTGCAAAATATCACGAATAACCGCCCCTGAGGGCGAGGTGATCACCCCAATCACTTGCGGTAAATATGGCAAACTTTGTTTACGATCTGCCTCAAAAAGCCCTTCGCTCAAAAGCTTGACACGCCGCGCCTCAAGCATGGCCATCAAAGCCCCTGCCCCTGCAGGGGCGATATCATCCACAATCAGCTGATATTTCGATTGGCCTGGAAATGTGGTCATATGACCAAAGACAACGACCTCCATACCTTCTTCAGGATGGATTTGCATTTTTGCGACCTGCCCTTTCCACGAAATAGCCGCAACCACAGAACGGTCGTCTTTCAGATCAAAATACATATGCCCCGACGCAGGTCGCGACACGCGCCCAACCTCACCGCGCACACGCACCCGGCCAAACTCGCCCTCGATCACCCGTTTGACGGCACCCGAAAGCTCCGAGACGGAAAATTCTGGCAGATTACCCCCCGACGGGGTAGCACTTGGGTCGGATGCGGTGTCTTCGAACAATTGCAATATATCAGCCCTGCTTGTGATCTGTGTTCCAAGACCTTAGAACGCAAATACTAAAAGGCCAAGCGGAGCATGCAATGAATATTTTGATTTTAGGCAGTGGCGGGCGAGAACATGCGCTGGCATGGGCCATAGCACAAAATCCCAAATGTGGTGCACTTTATGTGGCCTCGGGGAATGCGGGCATTGTGGCACCTGCGCGCACCGTAGCGCTTGATCCGTGCAACGGTGCGCAGGTTGTTGCCTTTGCCAAAGAAAACGCAATTGATTTCATCATAATCGGCCCCGAGGCCCCCTTGGCCGCCGGCGTCGCAGATATCACGCGCGCAGCGGGTTTTCTTACCTTTGGCCCCTCGGCCAAGGCGGCGCGCATCGAATCGTCGAAAGCCTTTACCAAAGAGTTATGCGACGCTTGCGGTGCCCCCACGGCTGCCTATGCCCGCTTTAATCGCGCCGATCTGGCCCGCGCCTACATCGAAACACACGGCGCGCCGATCGTTGTTAAAGCCGACGGGTTGGCGGCGGGCAAAGGTGTGATCGTGGCCATGACCAAGCCCGAGGCTTTGGAAGCTATAGACGATATGTTTGGCGGAGAATTTGGCGAAGCTGGCGCAGAAGTGGTAATCGAGGCCTTTTTGACAGGCGAAGAGGCCAGCTTTTTCGTTCTGACCGATGGCGTGAACGCCCTGCCCGTTGGTACTGCCCAGGATCATAAACGCGTAGGCAACGGCGACACGGGGCCCAATACGGGCGGTATGGGCGCCTATTCGCCCGCACCCGTCATGACGACGACCGTGATCGATCAAACCATGACCGAGATCATATTGCCGACAATCGCCGAAATGGCGCGACGCGGTACGCCCTATCAAGGGGTTTTATTCGCAGGTCTTATGATCGAAGACGGGCGCGCGCAGCTCATAGAATATAATGCCCGCTTTGGGGATCCTGAAACCCAAGTGCTTATGATGCGTTTGGGTGCACAGGCGCTTGATCTTTTGCTGGCTTGCGCCAAAGGTCAGCTTGACCAGATCACAGTGCAATGGGCCGATGACCACGCGTTGACCGTGGTCATGGCCAATCAAGGCTATCCGGGGGCCTATGACAAAGGGGCAAAGATAGGCGGACTTGACCGCATTAATGCCGATAGCAACGCCATGGTTTTTCACGCAGGCACCGCCGCGAAAGAGGGCGCAATCCTTGCCACAGGTGGGCGAGTTTTGAGCGTGACCGCGCGGGGCATAACCTTGGCCCAGGCACAAAAGCGCGCCTATGGGATGATCGATCAGATTGATTGGCCAACGGGGTTTTGTCGCCGAGACATTGGTTGGCGGGCTTTGGAAAAATAGCGTCTTCTCACGTACGCCTTTTGAGTTTGGGTGAAGACCATGACTGGGGAAAATTGGATCCAAAAAATCATTCGTGACTTGCGCCTTTGGACGCTGCATCATATGAAGCGCACAATGATCGTTTGACCAAAGGACGCGCGATGCCGCTTCTTGTGATGAAATTCGGAGGCACTTCGGTCGCCGACCTTACGCGGATCAAAAATGCTGCGCAAAAGGTGAAACGCGAAGTCGAGCGCGGCTATGACGTAATCGTCATTGTGTCAGCCATGTCAGGCAAAACCAATGAACTGGTGGGGTGGGTCGAAGAGACGTCGCCTTTGTTTGACGCGCGCGAATATGACGCTATTGTCTCATCAGGCGAAAATGTGACGGCGGGGCTGATGGCACTAACGTTGCAAGAAATGGACGTACCCGCTCGGTCGTGGCAAGGATGGCAAGTGCCCATCAACACCACCGACACCCATTCGTCCGCGCGCTTCACCTCAATCGAGCGGGCTAATATTGACACAAAATTCTCCGAAGGGTTCAAAGTAGCGGTCGTCGCTGGCTTTCAAGGCCTTAGCCCTGAAGGGCGCATTACCACCTTAGGGCGTGGCGGCTCAGATACTACCGCCGTGGCATTTTCCGCCGCTTTTCAAGCCGAGCGGTGCGATATTTATACCGATGTTGACGGTATTTATACCACCGATCCGCGTATTTCCAAAAAGGCTCGTAAACTTGATCGGATCGCTTTTGAAGAGATGCTTGAGCTAGCGTCGCTGGGGGCAAAAGTCTTGCAAACCCGTTCGGTCGAATTGGCCATGCGCTTTAAGGTGCGTTTGCGAGTGTTGTCGTCTTTTGAAGATACAGATGAAAATTCAGGCACTCTGGTGTGCGATGAGGAAGAAATTATGGAATCAAAAGTCGTATCGGGGGTTGCCTATAGCCGCGACGAAGCAAAATTGACCCTTGTCACAGTAGAAGACCGTCCCGGTATCGCGGCGGCGATTTTTGGTCCTTTGGCCCAAGCTGGCATCAATGTGGACATGATCGTACAAAATATCTCTGAGCTGCAAGGAGCTGACAAAACCCGCGCTGTCACAGATATGACCTTTTCTTGCCCCACAAGCCAGGTGGCCCGCGCGCGCAAAGCGTTAGAGGAGGCCGCAGCCCAAGGCCATATTAAATATGACACATTGGTCGAAGATAATGACGTAGCCAAAGTGTCAGTTGTGGGTATAGGCATGCGTTCACACACGGGGGTTGCAGCTAAGATGTTCTCAGCCTTGTCCGCCGAAAATGTAAATATCAAAGTAATCTCAACATCAGAGATAAAAATTTCCGTTTTGATTGATCGGAAATATATGGAACTTGCAGTCCAAGCCCTACATGACGCATTTGAATTGGACAAGGTCAGCTAAAGCCTGAAGAATTGGGGATATGATGCCTGAGCGCAGTGAAAGTGACAGTCGCAAACTTCTGCGTCGGCTAAGAGATTCACTTGCAGTTTCAGGCGAAGGGCAAGATCGGCTTGACCGCATCACCCACCTGATCGCCGACTCCATGGGAACTGAAGTGTGCTCGATCTATCTTTTTCGTGACCGCGAAACGTTGGAACTTTGTTCGACCCATGGGTTGAATAAGGAATCAGTGCACCAAACCAGAATGCGTTTGGGCGAAGGTTTGGTGGGACGCGTGGCGCGCACGGCGCGGGCTGTGAACACGGGCAATGCCCCTGCCGAAAAAGGCTTTCGCTTCATGCCTGAAACGGGCGAGGAGATCTACTCCAGCTTTTTGGGCGTCCCTATCCAAAGGGTGGGTGAGCGTTTGGGCGTTTTGGTTGTGCAATCAAAATCAACGCGTCAATATTCCGAAGATGAGGTCTACGCCCTAGAGGTGGTGGCCATGGTGCTGGCAGAAATGACCGAACTTGGAGTCTTTTTGGGCGAAGGTGACGCATTGTCGGCGCTTCATAAACAGCCCATTTTGTTTCGCGGTGCCATCGGGCAAGAGGGCTCATGCGAGGGTAATGTTTGGCTGCATGAACCGCGCGTGGTTGTAACCAATCCCGTGGCCGATGATCCGCTTACAGAAATTGACCGTATCAGAGCCGCGGTAGGGGAATTGCGGGTCTCTGTTGATGATTTACTGACCTCGGAAGGGCTTGATAAAGAACAAAAACAGGTGCTAGAGGCCTACCGCATGTTTGCCCATTCACGTGGCTGGCTGAAGCGGATGGAAGAAGATATTCAGCGTGGCCTTTCAGCCGAAGCCGCCGTTGAGAAAGAGCAATCCACCGCCCGCGCGCGTATGCAGCAGGTGCCCGACGCCTATTTGCGCGAAAGATTGAATGACCTAGACGATCTTTCAAACCGTTTATTGCGTATTCTGACCGGTCAAGGCCGCGACACAGGCGCTGACATGCCCGAAAACCCCGTTTTGGTCGCGCGCAACATCGGCCCGGGTGAGCTTTTAGAATACGGCCGCAAATTGCGCGGTGTGGTGTTAGAAGAAGGCTCGGTCGGCAGTCATGCGGCGATAGTGGCGAGGGCTTTGGCCATTCCTTTGGTGATCCATGCGCACTCTATCAGCTCTGAGGCGCTAAACGGTGATCACATTTTGGTTGACGGCGATCAGGGTATAGCACATTTACGCCCCGATGAAGCCGTGGCCTCAGCCTTTCTTGATAAAATGGCCATGGCCGCACAGGCGCAAGAGCGCTACCACTCATTACGCGGCCTGCCCGCACAGTCTCAGTGCGGTGCCACAACTCGATTGATGATGAATGCGGGCCTGATGGCGGATCTTCCCTCCTTGGAGGGATCAGGGGCCGAAGGGGTTGGATTGTTTCGCACCGAATTACAATTTTTAGTGCGTAACCATATGCCAAAACGCTCAGAGTTGGCGAAACTTTACGCCCGCGTGATTGATGCCTCGAACGATTTACCAGTAGCCTTTCGCACGCTTGATATCGGGTCAGATAAGGTCTTGCCCTATATGAAACCCCAAGATGAGCCAAACCCCGCGATGGGGTGGCGCGCTATTAGGGTTGGGCTTGATAAGCCAGGGGTCTTGCGCATGCAGCTGCAAGCACTTTTGCGGGCGGCCAATGGGCGTCCTTTAAATATTATGTTTCCCTTTATAAGCGAGTTTCGCGAATTTCAGATGGCGCGCTCATATCTTTTGCGCGAAGTGCACCGCGAAGCCTCTCTTGGGCATAAAGTCTCGACTGATTTGAAAGTGGGCGCGATGTTAGAGACACCAAGCCTGGCCTATGCGCCCGATGCGTTTTTTGAACTGGCTGATTTTATTTCCATTGGTGGCAATGATCTAAAGCAGTTTTTCTTTGCGGCAGACCGCGAAAATGAATTGGTGCGAAAACGCTATGACACGCTTGATCTAAGTTTTATACGATTTTTGAAAAATATTGTAGCGCGTTGTGCCAAAATCAATACCCCGCTTTCTTTTTGCGGCGAGGATGCGGGTCGCCCGACAGAGGCACTGTGTCTTGCTGCGCTGGGGATTAACACATTGTCGATGCGCCCCGCCTCAATCGGTCCTATCAAACATTTGCTGCGGCGCGCTAATTTGGAAGATGTGCGAGATATCATCGCATCGGTCGAGGCCTCGCAAGGTGATACACTGCGCCCGGCTTTAAACGACTATATTGCAAGCCTTCCTAAGGTTTAAGTGTGGGCTTGACTAAGCCTGCCACCCGTTCCCACGCTTTTGGAACTAATTCATGACCCAAAATGCGATCAGGATTGGTGGGGGCGGGCATTTGCACCGCAGCAAGCTTTTTAAAGCCAAAGCGGCAATAATAGGGCGCATCGCCCACCAAAAGTACTCGTTTCCACCCCAAAAGCTTAGCATTTGTCAGTGCGAGCAAAATCAAATAACCACCTAAACCTTCCCCTTGGCGGGTTGGGTGCACTGCAACGGGACCCAACAACAAACAAGGTGCCTCCCCTACCAGCACCGGCCAAAAGCGGATGGCCGCGGCCAGGGTCGCCCCGGCCCCTTTATCGCGCATTACGAAACAAAGCTGTGCTACAGGATCCACACAATCCCGCAACCGGTATGAGGATAAGGCGGTGCGCCCCGGCGCGAAACACAGGTCAAGAAGGGCTTCCACCTCCCACCAATCGTCTGTTGTTTCTTGTTTTACATCGTACACTGGCAAAGCCCTTGGGTTAAGACCTTTCTAAATGCCGCGTAACATGGCATGAGGTCAGGATCAAACCAACAATGAGGCATTGATGTTTTATTCGACAAAATCCGAGCCCAAGCATGGCCTGCCCCACAATCCCTTCAAAGCCATCGTTGCACCCCGACCTATCGGTTGGATTTCAACTCGCACCAGCACGGGCGACAATCTGGCCCCCTATTCGTTTTTCAACGCTGTTTCTGACGCGCCACCACAGGTAATGTTTGCGTCCGGCGGAATGAAAGATTCAGCAACGGCGGCAAAAAAAAGTGGGGTCTTTTGCGTAAATTTCGTCACCCAATCCCTGCTGAGCGCCATGAATGCCAGTTCTGCTGACGTAGGGCAGGCGGTAGATGAATTCACCCTTGCAGGACTTGAAAAAGCCGAATGTGAAACGATCAATTGCCCGCGCGTAGCTTTAGCGCCCGCAGCAATGGAATGTGAAGTACTGGATGTGATCACCCTAAAGGGTGGCCAAAACTTTATGGTCTTGGGCGAGGTGACAGGCATTCATATTGCCCCTTGGGCCCTGACCGATGGGCGGTATGATGTTGTAAAAATAGGCATGATCGCGCGACTTGGATATAAAGATTATAGCATGGTGAACGAAATCTTTGAACTTGAGCGCCCAAGGTGATCTGATGTGTAAAACGAAGAGCGTTAAATCCTATATCCGGACAATCCCCGACTTCCCCCACGCCGGCATTATGTTTCGCGATGTCACCACGCTTTTTTCCGATCCCAAAGGCTTTCGCATGGCGATCGATCAATTGCTAGCTCCCTTTGTGGGCATGCGCATTGATCAGGTTGTCGGTCTAGAAGCGCGCGGGTTTATTTTAGGTGGTGCAGTTGCGCATCAATTGTCTTGCGGCTTTGTGCCCATTCGCAAGAAAGGAAAATTACCTGGCAAGACGATTGAGAAAGCCTATGCGCTGGAATATGGTACTGCCACCGTCGAAATCCACGACGACGCGCTCAAAGCGGGCGATAAGATCTTGGTAATTGACGATCTTTTGGCCACTGGCGGCACAGCGCAAGCGGGCATTCACCTGATCGAGTCTTTGGGTGCCGAAGTTGTCGGTTGCGGGTTTGTGATTGACCTGCCCGAACTTGGCGGGCGCAAACTGCTTGAGGGAATGGGCATGAAACTTCATTGCCTTTGCGCCTTTGACGGGAAATAAACCAAACTTTGTAATCCGCAGTTAATAGAAAACAGTTTATCTAAAATATTATTGAAACTCTTTGAACAACTACTTGCGTCCTTTTTATTTCAACTAGCCCTTCTTTCAAAAGCGAGGCTGACTTTTATGACCGAAGGGGCAAGGGTGCTAAAATCACGCCCGGGTTCAAAATGCCATTCGGGTCAAGTGCGTTTTTAATGGCACGCATGACCGCCATTTTTGTCGGATCACTATAGCGGGCCAGATCATCGACTTTCAAACGTCCAACCCCATGCTCTGCACTGACAGATCCACCCATACTGGCTACTATGTCATGAACTAACCCTTTGATTTGGAGTCGTAAATCCTCATATTCCGCGCGGGTTCGCCCTTTGGCGGGAAAAACATTATAATGTAAGTTTCCATCGCCCAAATGGCCAAAACAATTGACCCTAAGGTCCCCCAAAGCCGCCACAGCAGGCCCAGCCTGCGCTATAAAATCGGCCAGCGCTCCCAAGGGCAAGGAAATGTCATGACTAGAGACAGACCCGACTTTGCGATTGGCAAGCGGCAGGCTTTCACGCAAGTGCCAAAATTGGCCGCGCTGGGTTGATGAGCTAGCGATCACTCCATCAGTGACCAGACCTTGGCCCTCGGCGCTTTGGTAAAGGGTTGCCAGCGCCGCCTCGGGGTCTAGGCCTTGAACCAGGTCCAGATCGATGAACACTGTCCATGCGGGGGGCTTGGCAAAAGGTTGGCGCAGGTCTGGCATTGTTTCGCTTAGAAAGGCAAAACTCATCTGTGAGATAATCTCAAAGGCGGACACCATTCCACCCAGCTGCTCACTGGCCAGCGTATAAAGCGCCAAGGCCGCCTCAACTGAGGGCACGGCAAACATTGCTGCCCCAACCCTCCCCGCAGCGGGGTAAAGCCGCAACGCAGCCGCGGTGATAATGCCTAGCGTGCCCTCAGACCCAATAAGAAGGTTTTTCACATCATAGCCACTATTGTCTTTGCGCAACCGCTTGAGCCCGTGATAAATGCTGCCATCGGCCAGCACCGCCTCAACTCCCAAACAAAGGTCGCGCGCATTACCATAGCGCAGCACCCCCGTCCCACCCGCATTGGCAGCCAAATTCCCCCCAATTTGGCAGGAACCTTGCGAGGCCAAGGTCAACGGAAATTGCCGCTCCAAGTTTTGGGCCGCATTTTGTACATTGGCCAAGATCATACCTGCTTCGACCACAAGCACATTTTCTTGCCCGTAGGCAGCGCGCTCGGCCGCCATCTTTTCAAGCGACAGCATCAAAGGCAAAGGGCCGGACTGCAAGCCCTGCCCCATTACAAGCCCAGTACCCCCACCAATGGGCACAAGCCCAACCAAGGCGTTGTTGCAGGCCTTCAATATCACCGACACTTCTTGCACGGTGTGTGGGCAGGCAATGGCTGCGGCAATTGCTGCCCCACGCCCGCGAGGCTCGGCCAGCTCATGTGGTTTTGGCGCGCGCAGGCGCCCTTGGGGTAGCGCCCCTTCAAGGGCACTTAAAAAGCAGTCATCCGCAGGGTTTAATGGCATGACGTTGTCCTATTTTGAAAGGCCGGCATCCGTCTTTCCGCGCCTAT
The DNA here is from genome assembly GCA_003536295.1 of Rhodobacter sp. Lineage (GTDB taxonomy): Bacteria > Pseudomonadota > Alphaproteobacteria > Rhodobacterales > Rhodobacteraceae > UBA10365. Next base: position 14,759 of record DPZQ01000074.1, read on the forward strand.
CCGAGCGTAAATTGGCATAAAGCACATGGTTGCGCCAGCGTCCTGCTATTTGCAGATAGCTTTGGGCGACCCCTTCATACTTAAAGCCACATTTTTCCAACAAACCACGCGAGGGGTGGTTTTCAGGCAAGCATGCCGCCTCGATCCGACTTAAGTCCATAAGGAAAAAAGCGTGATTGACCATGGCATCGATCGCTTCGCGCATATAGCCCATGCGCGCATAGGGAGCACCGATCCAATAGCCAAGCGCCCCCGATTGCGACGGCCCGCGACGAATATTATCAAGCGTAATGCCTCCCAATAAAGCCCGATCCGAGCGACGCTCAAGAAATAACGGCAGTGCTGTCCCTTGAGAGAAGGCGCGCGCGGCCCATGTCACCCTATTGGAAAAAGACTTGCGCGAAAAATGTGTGGGTGACCACAAAGGTTCCCACGGCACCAAAAAGGCTTCGCTGTCTTGGCGCAGTTCAGCCCAGGCGCTAATGTCGCTTGCCACTGGTAGGCGCAGTGACATCCGCTCGGTCTCTACCCTTAGTTTGGCGCGTAGCCCCAGCATTAAGCGGCCAAGGCCTTGCGCAGGCTCGCCAGATCGGGGGCTTTGCTGATCGGGCCATAAAGCACCATGGCACTGCGGGCCATGTTCATGTTTGCAGCAAATTCACGGACATCTTGGCATGTAACCGCGTCAATTTTTGCGATTGCCTCGTCCAAACTGGGCACGCGGTCATAAATAGCCAAAAGCCGCGCCAACCGTTCGGCACGCGATGAGGGGCTTTCAAGACCCATCAAAAGCCCCGCCTTAAGCTGCACACGCGCGCGTTCAACTTCAGCGGAGCTCATATCTTGGGGAGCACGTTTTAGCTCTTCAACCGTCAATTGCGCCAATGAGGCTATCTCTTCAGACGAGGTGCCCGCATAGATAGTGATTTGCCCCGTATCTTCATAAGCGCCGCTTTGAGCAAAGATCGTGTAGCAAAGCCCATTTTCTTCGCGTACTTTTTGAAACAGGCGCGACGACATACCACCGCCAAGTGCCATGCCATAGATCTGGGCGGCGTAAACATCGGGAGCACGATAGCTTGGCGCCTCAAAAGACAGGGTGAAATGCGCCTGCTCCAGTTTTTTAACTTTTCGTTTTTCTCCGCCCAGAAAATCAGCCCCCATCATTTGAAACGGTTCATGCCGTGGCAGATGGCCGAAAAGTTCGATCGCTTTGGTCATAATTTCGTCGTGATCGACGCCACCTGCGGCGGATAAGATCATTTGATTGGGCCCGTAATGTTGGGCAACAAAATTAATCAGATCTTGTTGAGAAAAGGCTCCGACGCGCTCCGCTGGGCCTAAGATGGTGCGGCCAAACGGTTGATCTGGGTATGAGACCTCTTGCAACCAATCAAAGATAATATCGTCTGGCGTGTCCAACGTTTGACCGATCTCTTGCAAAATCACGTTGCGCTCGGTTTCTATTTCGCGCGGATCAAAGACAGGGTTCAGCACGATGTCAGAGATCACATCCAGCGCCAGCCCCACATCCGCCGACAAAACTCGCGCATAATAGGCCGTCATATCCTTTGACGTATAGGCGTTGATATAGCCGCCCACATCTTCGATCGCTTCAGCGATTTGCAGAGGGCTGCGGGTTTTTGTGCCCTTGAAGGCCATATGTTCCAAGAAATGCGCGATGCCATTTTGCTCGGGGCGTTCATGTCGCCCGCCCGCCTGCACCCAAATTCCAATCGAGGCCGACATAAGCCCTGGCATATGTTCGGTTACAATACGAAAGCCATTGGGCAACGTGTCAAAGCGCAGGGTCAAGAGATTATCCTTTCGCGCACCAGCTGTTGAAGTGCGGCTAAATCATTGGGGGCGCATGTGATACGCTCTGCGCGCTCAAACAAGCCCGCCATGCGCGGAGGCAGCGCAGGGCGCTGTCCTATAGCTTTTTGAACTGCATCGGGGAATTTTGCTGGGTGCGCAGTGGCCAAAGTGATCATTGGAGTTGCTCCCAAATACCCGGCTGCCACATGCACACCCACGGCGGAATGGGGGCAAAGCACTTCACCGGTGCTGGCATAGCTATGGGCGATGCTGGCCAGCGTTTCGGCTTCGGAACAATCGCCCGACGCGAAAGCTTCGCGCAAAAAATCCAAAGAGCCTTGCTCAAGGCTAAAGCCGCCCGCTTTTAAATCGGCCATCAGGGCTACCACGGCCGCGCCATCTTCGCCGCAAGCGTCATAAAGCACACGTTCGAAATTGGACGACACCTGAATATCCATCGAAGGGCTGATCGAGGGGCGCACGCCGTCTGTTTTATAAGCGCCCGTTGCGATAGCGCGGTGTAAGATGTTGTTTTGATTGGTGGCAATCACCAGTTTTTCAATCGGCAGCCCCATTTTTCGCGCGATATAGCCCGCAAAAATATCGCCGAAATTGCCCGTGGGCACAGTAAAGCTAACCGCACGGTCCGGCGCACCCAAGGATAGCGCGGATGAGAAATAATAAACCACTTGCGCCAAAACCCGCGCCCAGTTGATGGAATTCACCCCGGCAAGGTGCACACCGTCGCGAAAATCAAAGTCGTTGAACATGTCTTTGACGCAGGCTTGGCAATCGTCAAAATCGCCCTCGACCGCAATGGCGTGCACGTTTGATTCAATGGGCGTGGTCATTTGGCGGCGCTGCACATCAGACACGCGGCCTTTGGGGAAAAGGATAAACAAATCCACATTGGCCAGCCCACGAAAGGCTTCAATCGCGGCCGAGCCCGTGTCACCCGAAGTAGCCCCCACGATGGTGATGCGGTCCCCCGATTTCGCCAAGGCGGCCTGCATCATTTGGCCAATAAGCTGCATCGCGAAATCTTTAAATGCCAGCGTTGGCCCGTGGAAAAGTTCAAGCAGAAAATGGTTGGGCGCCAGCTGCACCAAAGGCGCGCGTGCGGCATGGCCAAAACCTGCATAGGCTTTAGCGATCAAATCACGAAACTCCGCGTCTGAAAACGTATCGCCCATAAAGGGCTGCATGATCGCAAAGGCTATGTCTTCATAGCTTTGGCCACGCAAAGCTTTGATGGCCGCATGGCTTAGGGTTGGCACGGTGAGGGGCAGGTAAAGGCCACCGTCACGGGCCAGACCCGTCATCATCGCGTCATGAAAGTTTAAGATCGGCGCTGTGCCGCGGGTCGAGTGATACTGCATGAGGAGCCCCTATTTTGACGCTTTGATACGGCAAACCAGCGCGACTGTCATCATCAAGCAGACCAACGCTAAAGAAAACCATGTCAGCGCATAATTTAGATGGTCATTCGCTATGGTTGAGGTGTCAACAGGCAAAGCGGCGATACCGTCACCGGTTTGGGTTCGCGCAACGATAAAAACTGGCTCTGTGTCCAATGCTTTAGCCATCGCGGCCGCATCGCGCACGAACCAAAGGTTGCGGCTTTCATCAGGTTTGGGGGTAAAACTGTCTGTTTCGGCGGGCCAATGGACATTGCCGATCAGCGTGATCTCTCGCACAGATTTTGGATTAAGGTGATCAGCCTCGGGGATAAACCCGCGGTCAATCAAGATGCGCCGCCCATCATCGGTGCGCAAAACAGAAATGGCGCGGTAGCCTTGACCAAAGTCCTTTTGGCTCGTCAGAACCTCAAGCCCCTGCCCCGTAAAACGGCCTTTAATAAAGACCGGCAAAAACCGATCACGTACAGTGTCGATTACTTGGGGCAATGGCACGGGGTCGGCAGTCATAAGGGTGGTCATCTCGTCCAAGATAGATTGTTTCCACGCCAGCCTTTGCAGCTGCCAAACTCCAAGGCCCATCAAAAAAGCGGCTGCTAAGGCCCCAGAGATTAGGGGCGTGATCCATTTGCGCGTCATCACATACTTTCGCAAAAAGCGCGCACCCAAAGGCACGCGCTTATTTTTGTTATTGAATATTAAAGGCCTATTGGCCCCAAACATAAATTGCCGCGAACAGGAACAGCCAGACCACATCTACAAAGTGCCAGTACCAAGCAGCCGCTTCAAAGCCGATATGCTGAGTCGGAGTAAAGTGCCCCGCCCGCGCACGCAGCCAGCACACCACCAAGAAGATAGAACCAATCAAAACGTGAAAGCCGTGAAAACCTGTCGCCATATAGAAGTTGGCGCCATAAATATTACCCGCAAAACCAAAGCTAGCATGGGAATATTCATAGGCCTGAAATGCAGTGAACCACACACCCAGCACAACCGACAAGATAAGTCCATTTTTCAAATCTTTGCGGTTATTCTCATGCACCAAAGCATGGTGCGCCCAAGTGGCGGCCGCGCCCGAACATAGCAAAATCAAAGTGTTCATCAGCGGCAAATGCCAAGGATCCAGCGTTTCAATGCCAGCGGGTGGCCATACGCCGTCAACTAAGGGGCTCATTGGGCCCATAGGGTAAAGCGCATGCTTGAAAAAGCTCCAAAACCAAGCGGCAAAAAACATCACTTCTGACATGATGAACATGATAAAGCCGTAGCGCAGGCCAATCGCGACCACAGGCGTATGATCGCCTATTTTAGCTTCTGAGACCATTTCAGACCACCAAGCAAACATCACGTAAAGCACCAGCGCAAAGCCAATAAGTCCCATAAAAGGGGAACTGCCGTGCATCCATAACACAGCGCCGAAAAACATAGTAAAAGCCCCAACGGCACCGGCAAGCGGCCAGATTGATGGCGGAAGAATGTGATAGTCATGGTTCTTGGCGTGGGCCATGGTCGTATTCCCTTGGTTTGTTAGTTTGACGCCCCAGACAGGCCGGGAGCAAGTGCAGCCTGTTCTTCAGGCAAATCGGTTTCGTGAAAAGTATAGGAAAGTGTGATCTCATGCACGTATTTTGCTTCCGCATCATTCACAATTTCTGGGTCGACATAAAAGCTTACAGGCATATCCACCGTTTCGCCAGGTTGCAGCACCTGTTGGGTGAAGCAAAAGCAAGCAACTTTTGTGAAGTAGGCTCCCGCCGAATCGGGCGACACATTATAGCTGGCGGTGCCAGCAACAATGCGGTTGGTCGGGTTATGGGCGCGGTAAAAGGCCAGACCATTTTCACCAATTTTAAGCTCCATCGAAGGCGCTTCGGCTTTAAAAGTCCAAGGCATGCCCGCTTCTTTCGAAGCGTCGAACCAAACGGTGATCTTTTTATCAAGCATCACATCTGACGGTTTGGCCGCTACTTGCGTAGTGCCCGCAAAGCCCGTGGTACGACAAAACCAGTCGTAAAAAGGCACTGCCGCAAAGGAAAGGCCAAGCATGGCGGCGGCAATGCCCACCAAAATAATGCCGGTTTTCTTTTGCGGTGTCATCATGGCTGTACCTTAGGCGCGTCTGGCGCATCAGGGGCTTGGGGGGCTATCAAATTGGGGCGCAACACATGGTCATAGGCACGCATATCTTGGCCGCGGATCATCTTCACGACCGTAAGCCCAAAAACCAAGGCCACAAAAAAGACTAAAGCCAAGCCCACACCAACATTGCGGCTAAAGCGCCTTTTGTAAATCTCATGTGGTTTATCAAATGCCATCACCAGCCTCCAAAGCCATAAGGTTTGAGCACCACTTCCAGCAAAAAAGCGCTAAAAAGGACAAATAGATAGTAAAGTGAAAAACGAAACACTTGTTTTTCAATTTTGTAATGATCGGCCAGTGCTTGTTCTTCGTTACGCGTCCAAATTTGAAAAGCCCCGCGCAAGAACAATGCAGACATCACAGTTGAGATTGCCACATAGGCGATGCCCCCTATTGCGGTAAAACCAATTCCAACCGCGATAGGAATAAGCATAATTGTATAGACTAGAATATGTGTTCGCGTTGATTTTCGTCCGTGGGTCACCGTTAGCATTGGCACGCCTGCAGCGGCGTAATCTTCCTTCATGAACAAAGCAAGGGCCCAAAAATGCGGTGGCGTCCACATGAATATCAGTGCGAACATCAACGAACTTTCAAGCGAGATCGAGCCCGTAGCCGCGACCCACCCGATCATGGGCGGGAAAGCCCCAGCTGCACCGCCAATAACGATATTCTGCGGCGTTAGTCGCTTTAACCACATTGAGTAAACCACAGCATAAAAGAAAATGGTAAAGGCCAATATGGACGCTGCGATCCAATTAGCCGCAAGCCCCAGCATCATCACCGAGAGGCCCGAAAGCGCTACGCCAAAGCCCAACGCCTCGCCCGAGGTTACGCGCCCAGAAGGCACCGGGCGTCCCAAGGTGCGCTTCATGATCGCGTCAATATCCGCGTCCCACCACATATTCAGTGCCCCAGAGGCCCCAGCGCCAAGGGCTATGAATAAAACCGACGCAAAGCCTTCGATAAAAGTCAGCCCTTTAGGTGCCACCAATAACCCAACTAAAGCTGTAAACACCACTAAAGACATAACGCGCGGCTTCAAAAGCTGAACAAAATCGTTAAATTCAGCGTCATCAGGCTCGGGTGTGGTATGAACGTCGCTCATGCTAACTCCTAAGGAAAAGGGCATCAAATCTGCGCCCTTTTAATGGGTCTTGATATCAGTTCGACGCTACAACAGTTGGCATTTGCAGCATATCGGCTGACAATTGCACCACGCCACTTTTCGCCTGTTTAAGCCATGCATCATATGTTTCTTTATTTACCACCTTAACAGTGATGGGCATGTAGGCATGGCTTTTACCACAAATTTCCGAGCATTGACCAAAGAAGATGCCTTCTTTTTCAGCCGCAAACCAAAGTTGCGCCAAACGGCCTGGCACCGCGTCTTGCTTTACGCCAAAGGCAGGCACTGTCCAAGAGTGGATCACGTCAGCACCTGTCAGTTGGACAACGATCGTTTTACCAATCGGCACAACCACGGCGGTGTCTGTGGCTAGCAAAAAGTCTTCGCGGCTATAGCCCAAAGCTTCGAGCTTCATAACGGCCACGTCATCCAAAACTTGTGGCGCACTCATAGGTTGGTTGTCACCTAAAGCAGCAACATCGGTTGAGCCATCGACCAAAAAGCTATCAAAGGCTACATCTTCGCCAACATATTCATAACTCCAATACCATTGGTTACCTGTGGCTTTGATCGTGATATCTGCAACGGGAATTTCTTGTTGTTTAAACAAGATCGGCAACGAAAAGGCACCGATCACAAACAATATGATAATCGGCACCACTGTCCATGCCACTTCAAGGGGTGAATTGTGGGTGAAGGTCGACGGTTTTGGGTTGCGTTTCGCGTTGTAGCGAATAGCTACATAGATCAGCAAGCAAGTCACAAAAATGGTTATAACCGTAATGATAACCAAAATAAAATGATCCAGCCAGTGAATGTCCGTTGCCAATTCCGTAGCCGATGGTTGAAAGCCCATCAGCTTATCAACAGGGCGGCCAATAATTGGCAAGGTTTGCGCAATCGCGGTATGTGTCGTTGCCAAAAAGGCGGCCGCCAAGCCAAATAGGCCCGCGGTGGTTCCAACGAAATAAGTCCAAAGACGCATGATCAATTCCCGTTCGATAAGGCGATTTACAGGTTAAGGGCCACCACACTTTCACGAAAGAGCGAAAGCCCATTGTTTGTTGCGCTGTTAAAACCATATTAGAGACAGATCGACAAGACAAAGAGTTGCGGCAAATTAGCTCAATTGCACGAAAAAAGGAATATTTCATGTCAAACACCCCTTTCCGCCCCCTTGACGGTCAGCTCGATGCGGATAAGGCTCTTAAAACCCTGCAAGGCGCTACCCTTGGAGCCGATGATGGTGAGTTGTTTTTAGAGCGTGCGCGCTCAGAGTCGATTGTCATAGACGATGGCCGCATTAAAAACGCAAGCTATGACGCGATCGAAGGCTTTGGCTTGCGCGCAGTTTGCGGCGAAGTGTCGGGCTTTGCACATTCTACCGAAATCTCACACGCAGCGCTTGAGCGCGCGACCCAAACCGCGCGTTTAGCGGTGACAAGTGCCACACCCCGTGTGATGGCTCCACCCCCACGCGGCAGCAATGTCAAACTCTACAGCGACAAAGACCCGATGTTGGATGCTAGTTTTTCGTATAAGATTCAAATGCTCAAAGAAATTGACGCCTTTACCCGTGCGCTTGACCCGAGGGTAGTGCAAGTGTCCGCTGGCTTATCGGCAGGCCTGCAAGAGATCGAGATTTTACGACCCGACGGTTTGCGCCTGATAGATGTCCGCCCCATGGCGCGGATCAATATTTCGGTCATTGTAGAACAAGGAGGGCGGCGCGAATCTGGGGGTACTGGCGGCGGTGGACGTTTTGGACTTGCGGGTCTGCTTGAGCCAGAGCACTGGCAAAAGATTGCTCGAGAAGCGCTGCGCATCGCACTTGTGAACCTTGAGGCCGTGCCCGCACCCGCAGGAGTGTTTGACGTGGTCTTAGGGCCAGGATGGCCTGGAATTTTGTTGCATGAAGCCATTGGTCACGGGCTTGAGGGCGATTTCAACCGTAAGAAAACCAGTGCATTTTGTGATTCCATGGGCCAACAAATTGCGGCGCGCGGCGTAACGGTATTGGATGATGGCACTTTGCCCGATCGGCGTGGCTCGATCTCCATTGATGATGAGGGGACACCCTCGGCACGCAATGTTTTGATCGAGGATGGTGTCTTGGTGGGCTATATACAAGACCGCCAAAATGCTCGCCTAATGGGAGTTAACCCTACAGGCAACGGGCGACGCGAAAGTCATGCCCATGTGCCAATGCCGCGCATGACCAATACATATATGTTAAATGGCACCGACACGCCAAGCGCCATGGTGGCCAGCTTAAAAGATGGGATCTATGCGGTTGGGTTTGGCGGTGGTCAGGTGGACATCAC
>DPZQ01000069.1 GCA_003536295.1 Rhodobacter sp.
AAAAGACATGCTTTTGCACCACCCCTATGAAACATTTGATCTGGTGGTGCGCTTTTTAGAACAGGCTGCACGCGACCCTAATGTTTTAGCTATCAAACAAACTCTATATCGCACCAGCCATGACAGCCCCATCGTCGCCGCCTTGTGCGAAGCCGCCGAGGCCGGAAAATCCGTCACCGCCTTGGTTGAACTCAAAGCCCGCTTTGATGAGGCCGCAAATATCCGCCAGTCGCGCCGTCTTGAACGGGCGGGGGCACACGTGGTTTATGGATTTATTCACTATAAAACCCATGCTAAAATATCGACAGTGGTTAGGCGCGAAGGGGATCAACTGGTGACCTATACCCATTATGGTACGGGCAATTACCACCCGATCACCGCACGCATCTATACGGATCTGTCCTTTTTCACCTGCGACGGCGCGCTTGGCCGCGATGCAACTAAAGTCTTTAACTATCTCTCAGGCTATGTTCAGCCCGAAGGATTAGAGAATTTGGCTATCTCGCCTATAACGCTTAAGCCGCGGCTTTTAGAACTTATCGCAACCGAAGCTGCGCACGCGCGCGCAGGGCGCCCTGCGGCCATTTGGGTAAAGGTCAATTCTCTGATTGAATCAAATGTCATTGATGCGCTTTATGCGGCCTCAAACGCGGGGGTGAAGATTGATTTGGTGGTGCGGGGCATTTGCGGCCTGCGGCCCGGGATCAAAGGCCTGTCTGAAAATATTCGCGTAAAATCGGTGGTTGGGCGCTTTTTAGAACATTCTCGCATCGTTTGTTTTGGCAACGGGTATGGATTGCCATCCACCAAGGCTCGGGTGTTCTTGTCATCAGCTGATTGGATGGACCGCAACCTGTCTCGGCGTGTGGAAACTTTAGTTGAAGTGCACAATTTCACTGTCAAAAGTCAAATAGTGTCACAAATCATGGTCGCAAATCTATCGGACGAGGCGCAAAGCTGGGTGTTGCAACCAGACGGACGCTATTTGCGCGACCTTGAGGCAGACGGGTGCTCCCTTTTCAGTTGCCATAGGTTCTTTATGGAAAACTCGTCCCTTTCTGGGCGCGGATCCGCTGCTGCAAAAGGGGGCGCTGAATTGATCGCCTCTGATAACCAGACCACATAACCATCAAGCGATTGACCGGCCCTCCAGTTGTGGGCATTGTTTTTAAAACTATATATCGGATACTCATAGTGACCCGAAGCGTAGACGCTCTTTTAGTGGGCAGATTAGAACGCCCCATTTTTGAAGACCCGAAGGCCCAAAATTTGTCACGAGTCGGCGTGATTGACATTGGTTCAAATTCAGTACGATTGGTGGTTTTTGACGGAGCTGCTCGATCACCAGCGTATTTTTACAACGAAAAAGTGATGGCGGGCTTAGGTCAAGGCTTAGTGGACACGGGTTATTTATCTCCCAACGGCCGCATCCGCGCGCTAGATGCTTTAAAACGTTTTGCAGTTTTGGGGCGTGAAATGGGCACGGGCACTTTGATTGCTGTGGCCACAGCTGCGGTGCGCGAAGCCAAAGATGGGCTCGATTTTGAGGCTGAAGTTTTAGCCAAAACGGGAATTGCCATGACCATCATTGACGGCGCCGAAGAGGCGCGCCTGTCGGCACAAGGCGTGCTTTTGGGCTGGCCCGATGCAAAGGGAATTATGTGTGACATTGGGGGTAGCTCAATGGAGCTTGCCCGCATATGCGACGCTGCAGTGGGCTTACGTACCTCCGGGCCGCTTGGGCCTTTTCGACTAGAGAGAATAGCTCCAAAAGATCGCAGAGACCATATTCGATCGATTTTACAGCCTTTGCAAAGTTTTTTTAAGTCAAAACAAGAACGGCTTTATTTGGTTGGCGGCTCATGGCGAGTGATCGCCAAAATAGATATGGAGCGACGCAATTATCCGCTGCGGGTTTTACATGAATACCGGATGGAACAAGACGACGTAATCGCCACATTAGACTGGATACAAAATACCAATTTGCAAGAAATTAGGGCGCAGATAGGCACCTCAAACGATCGACTTAAACTGGTCCCCTTGGCGGCCGAGGTGTTGCGAGAAATGGTTGCGCTGTTTGACCCATCGGAAATTGATATCTCTGCCTACGGTATCCGTGAAGGCTTGCTTTATGAACAAATGCCAAAAAAGCTACGTGCCCAAGATCCTCTGATCGAAGCGGCGCGCGCCACCGAGTTTAGTTTGGCGCGCATTCCGGGTTTTGGGGAGGTTTTATTTAATTTCATCCTGCCGCTCTTCAAAGGCTCACCACTCGAACGACTGCGGCTGATCAAGGCCGCCTGTCTTTTACATGACACTAGCTGGCGTGCCCATCCTGATTACCGCGCCGAGGCCTGTTTTGATAGTGCCACAAGGTCAAGCTTAGCTGGGCTGGATCATATGGGGCGGCTGTTCTTGGGGTTGGCACTTTTGCACCGCTATAAAAATTCTCACAACTCAACCAAAACCAACTCGATCTTTAATCTTTTGTCGCAAGAGGACATTAAGTCGGCTGAAATATTGGGTAAAGCAATGCGTTTTGGTGCAATGTTTTCACTGGGTGATTTAAGCCAAGCAGGTAGGCTTGACCTTAGTATTAAAAAGAAGACCTTGACCTTAACGCTGTTCACGTATGGCGAGCATTTATTTGGCGAAGTGGCTAAGGCGCGATTTATCTCGCTTGCGGCATCTCTGGAGTGCCAAGACGAGGTGGTTTTTGCTGCTCAACCTTGATCAGGCTGTGAAATTCGCGCTATAATCACTCCATGTCAATTTGGAAAAGCATAAGCCACGTCCTAACTGCTTTGACCTCGGGCCAAAGTCTGTTGGCGGTTTTTGACCTTTTACGGACCAAAAAACTGCATACGCCCAACCGGTCGGTGGCCTTTACCATCGCCATCATTGCCTTAGGGGCCAAAATGGCTAAAGCCGACGGTCAAGTGACACGAGACGAGGTTACAGCCTTTCGCCAAATTTTTTCACTACCTGACTCGGAACAACAAAATGCCGCGCGTGTTTTTAATTTAGCGCGTCAAGATGTGGTGGGCTTTGACAGCTATGCCCGCAAAATTGCGGCCATTTTTGCGAACGAACCACCCATTTTAATTGATATTTTAGAGGGTCTTTTCCATATCTCAATGTCGGACGGAAATTACCATCCAGCTGAAGATTCTTTTTTGCATGAGGTGTCGCAGATTTTCGGCATCAACGATCAATGTTTTCGCGCCTTGCGGGCCCGTTATGTTTCGGGTTCACCGCAAGATCCCTTCGATGTTTTGGGGCTTTCACCTGAAGTAAGCTTGAATAACGCGCGGGTGGCTTGGAAAATGGCAGTGCGCAACAACCATCCCGACCGCCTAATCGCACGAGGCGTCCCCCCAGAAGCTATCAAATTAGCCGAACGTCGATTGATTGCCATAAATGTCGCTTGGGAAGAAATTCGAAAAATGTCCCGATTTTTAAAAACCCAAAGCTTATAATATCACTGCTCGTTTCCAATTAACAAGAAATCAACAGAAAATAGATATACTTTTTGTCATACTTTTAAAAATAACGCGCCACGACGCCTTTGGTGGCGTTCTTTTGATGGTAGCAACACTTTGCACAATGATCATTCCAAACTCCCGACTAGAGCCGTTTTATGACGGTACGTTAGAGGCAATGCTTACAATTAACTATGACGGAATTGGCCAGTCACAACCCCTTATCCTTTGGATAAATGGCAGGTTTATGGCGGTTTTTTCTTCTTAGTAGGGCTCGAGCTAAAACGCCCCCGTGATGTGATCTTACCCGGGGCCGCGGGAGGCATGGTGGTTCTATCTCTAATTTTGTCTTTTCCAACCTATCAGATCAAGCCACCATCAATGGTTGAGCTATTCTAACGTCCACGGATATTGCTTTTTTTGAGGCGTTTTGGCGTTGGTTGGCAATCGCGCTCCCTGGTCTTTGAAGCTTCTTTTGCTGACTTTGGCGTTCTTAGGTGATTTAGGCGCCATTATTGTGGTTGCGCTTTTTTACACAGACAATTTGTAGATTTGCTATCTTCTGTGAGCCTTTGCACCACTGCTTGGCTGGTTCTTACTAAACAAATCTGGCGTACCCAAAATGCCCCATTATTTGATGTTGGGCGCTATCTTATGGGTCTTGGCGCTGCAATCCGGGGTGCATGCCACATTTGCAGGTGTTGAAACTGCCTTTTTCGTTCCATTTATGAATTATCGTGATCACAAAACGCTTGAGGATATCGAGCATGGGCTTGCAAATTACGTCAGTTTTTTAATCGTGCCACTTTTTCTTTTGAAAATGCAGGCGTCATCCTAGAAAAAATGTCGGTTGCCGACTTTGGCCGCCCCCCTCCCCCTAAGCATTGCCGCTGGGCTCTTGATCGGAAAGCAAGTGAGTATTTTTGGGATGGTGTTTTTATTAGTCAAAACTGGCGTCGCGCGTCTGTCCAATAGAGCAAGTTGGAGCCATGTTTGCGGCATCAACAGTTTCGCGGGCATAGGCCATACCAAGCCCTTGTTAATCGGATCGCTTAGCTTTTCAGATATTAACTTTATGAATGATAGGCGTATGGGGGCTTGATTGGCTCGATCATATTAACACTTTTGGGATACGAGATTTTACTCTTTATAGCGCCTAGTATATCCGCCCCTAAGATCAAAATCATACTATAAACGAAAAATAGGCTTTAGAGGCAAAACCGGCCCCTAAAGCTAATCAAGATTAATTTCTAGGCCGCTGCAATAGATGCAATATATCACGTGCAGCATCAGGAATATGGGTGCCGGGGCCGAAAATCGCTTTTACACCAGCATCATATAGAAACTGATAATCTTGGCTGGGAATAACCCCACCGCAAATCACCAAAATATGGTCAGCCCCCGCCGCGCGCAGAGCATTTACTAGGAGCGGAGCCAAGGTCTTGTGACCTGCCGCTTGACTTGAAATGCCTACTAAATCAACGCCCGCAGCAATAGCATCGCGGGCCGCTTCTTCAGGTGTTTGAAAAAGGGGTCCCACATCAACCTGAAACCCCAAATCACCAAAGGCGCTAGCAATGACCTTAGCGCCACGATCATGACCATCTTGCCCCATTTTCACCACCAACATGTGCGGCACCCGCCCCCTGGTTTGACTATAGGTGGCAAGTTCGTCTTTCAGGGCGGCAAAGTCAGAGTCATTGGCATAGGCGGCACCATAGACCCCTTTTAATGTTTGGGTTTTAGCGCTGTGGCGCCCAAACACCTCTTCAAGGGCCATCGACATTTCCCCCACGGTGGCGCGGGCGCGGGCAGCCTCGACCGCCGCTTCTAGAACATTTCCCCCTTCTTTAGCCCGGCGCGTCATCTCCGCCAAGGCTTGGGTGGACGCCACCTCATCTCGGTTGGCCCGCAACTTTTGTAAACGTGCAATCTGTCCGTCGCGCACGGCCACATTGTCGATATCTAAAATATCAATTGGATCTTGGCTGTTAAGCTTATATTTATTCACCCCAACAATCACTGTTTCGGCGCGGTCAATCGCCGCTTGTCGCCGCGCGGCACTGTCTTCGATTTGCAGCTTGGGCATTCCCGAGGCGACGGCCTTGGTCATTCCTCCCAACTCTTCCACCTCTTGCATCAAGGCCCAAGCTTGATCCACCAATGAGGCGGTTAGGCTTTCTACATAGTAGCTGCCCGCCAAAGGGTCGACCACATCGGTCACGCCCGTTTCTTCTTGTAATATCAGCTGAGTATTCCGCGCGATACGAGCCGCAAACTCAGTGGGCAGCGCCATCGCCTCGTCAAGCGCATTGGTGTGCAACGACTGCGTGCCGCCCAATACCGCGGCCAAAGCCTCATAAGCGGTGCGCACCACGTTATTATAGGGGTCTTGCTCTTGCAAACTTACCCCCGAGGTTTGGCAATGAGTGCGCAACATCAGGCTTTGCGGCATTTGCGCGCCGAATTCACTCATGACACGATGCCAAATGATACGCGCGGCGCGCAGTTTGGCCGCTTCCATAAAAAAATTCATGCCGATGGCAAAAAAGAACGACAGGCGCGGCGCAAATGCGTCAACATCCATACCCCGCGCGATGGCCGAACGCACATATTCGCGCCCATCTGCCAGCGTAAAGCCCAGCTCTTGTACCAGATTGGCCCCCGCCTCTTGCATATGATAGCCACTGATCGATATTGAGTTGAACTTAGGCATATCTGAGGCCGTATATTCAATAATATCGCCCACCAACCGCATCGAGGGTTCGGGCGGATAGATATAGGTATTGCGAACCATAAATTCTTTTAGAATGTCATTTTGAATGGTGCCCGACAGGGCAGCGCGCAGTACTCCTTGTTCTTCGCCAGCCACGATAAAACTGGCCAAGATTGGAATGACCGCGCCGTTCATCGTCATTGAAACACTAACTCGGTCAAGGGGAATACCATCGAACAGGATCTTCATATCCTCGACCGAGTCGATGGCAACCCCCGCTTTGCCCACATCACCAGTCACGCGCGGATGATCAGAATCGTAGCCGCGGTGAGTTGCCAGATCAAAGGCCACCGAGACCCCTTGTTGCCCCGCATCCAAAGCCTTGCGATAAAAGGCATTTGAGGCTTCGGCCGTCGAAAATCCCGCATATTGACGAATGGTCCAAGGGCGCCCTGCATACATGGTGGCCTTTACGCCGCGTGTATAGGGCTCAAAGCCCGGCAACGCACCCATATGGGGCAGGTCTAACGTGTCTTTGGCTGTATAAAGCGGTTTGATCGCGATCCCCTCAAGCGTGGTGCGTGTCAGCGCATCAAGGGGGCGGTCTTTAAGCTCTTTTGCTGCCAATTTTTGCCATTGGTTTAAATCGTCTGTCATTGGCTTTCCTTTTTTGCGATTTTATCGCTCTGATCCTTTTGGTTTGCCCAAAGCCACCCTATATAGAGCTAATGCGCTTTGTATTGACCCAGCTTCTTATGCTCTTCCTTTGGTCTTTTGGTACCGTTGCCCAAAGCCAAACCCCTGTTTTTGCACCTGTCGGGGCGAACGATGTCGACAAGGAGTCGCTTATTTACGAAAAGCGCGCCTTGGTGATTTTTGCCGATAGCGAGAAAGACCCAAATTTCATCAACCAAGTGGAAAGTCTGGCCGAAGATCCGGGTGCGCTGAATGACCGAGATGTGTTGGTGATTTTGGACGCAACGCCCAGCCCCCCCTCGGCTTGGCGGCAGTTATTGCATCCGAACGGCTTCTCGCTGGTAATCTTTGACAAAGATGGGACCCGCGCATTGCGCAAACCCCTGCCCTGGTCGGTGCGTGAGATCAGCCACGCGATTGACAAATTTTCCTCACGGCGCAACGAGTTGCTAGAGCGCCATCCCGCAGGGCGATAGGGCATCATTCAAACTCCATAATCACATCATCCACCCGCAAGCTTGCGCCTACTTTAGCTTGGATGATCTTGACCACCCCTGCCCGCTCGGCCTTGAGGATATTTTCCATTTTCATCGCCTCGACCGTGGCGAGGGTTTGCCCCTCTTGCACCTCGTCGCCCTCGGCAACCGCCAATGAGACCAAAAGCCCAGGCATGGGGCACAATAATAGGCCCGACATATCGGGGGGCAGTTTTTCCAGCATATGCATTGCCAAGGCCGCCTCTTGCGGACTTTGTACAAGGCATTTCAACTCAGCCCCGCGCAGACGCAAGCGATAGCCGCAAGGGATGTCATTTTGCTTCATCACCAAAACCTCGCCACCGACCATCAAACGCACCAAAGTTTGGCCTGGTGTCCAATCAGAGGTGACGCGCATGGTGCTGCCATCGAGAAAGTGCACATCCGAGCCCATTGCATCAGCCACCACTTTTAGGGAGAATTTTTCTCCCTGCAGCGTCACAACCCAATCGTCGCCCACTTTGCGTTCCCGATTGTTCAACGTGCCCGTGATGCGGGTGCGACGAATTTCGGCCAAACGGTGCATTGAGGCAGCGCTGGCAGCCACTTGTTTCAAAAGATCTACCTCTAGGATCGCGCCCTGAAACCCTTGGGGATATTCTTCGTCGATGAACGCCGTGGTGATATTGCCCGAGCGAAAACGCGCATGACCCATCACGGCGGCGACGAAGGGCAGGTTATGGCCGATCCCCTCGACCTCAAACGTGTCAAGTGCCACGCGCATTTCATCAATCGCACCAAGGCGCGTTGGAGCCCATGTGCAAAGTTTGGCGATCATCGGGTCGTAGAATATCGAAATCTCGCCCCCTTCATAAACGCCTGTGTCGTTGCGAACGAGGCCCGTTTGGGTGACCCCTTCTTGTGGGGGTCGATAGCGCGTCAAACGCCCAATCGAGGGCATGAATTTGCGATAGGGATCTTCAGCGTAAAGGCGGCATTCCATCGCCCAACCGTTGATTTTAAGATCATCTTGGAGGAAGGGCAGCTTTTCGCCGTAAGCCACCCGGATCATCTGTTCCACCAAATCAACGCCCGTGATCAACTCAGTCACCGGATGCTCAACCTGCAAACGGGTGTTCATTTCCAAGAAAAAGAAATTGCACGCCCCGTCGACGATGAATTCCACCGTGCCTGCAGAAGTATAGCCTACCGCACGCGCCAAGGCGCAGGCTTGCTCGCCCATGGCTTTGCGGGTGTCCGCGTCTAAAAATGGGCTGGGTGCCTCTTCAATAACTTTTTGATTGCGCCGCTGAATGGAACATTCGCGTTCATGCAAATAAACGCAATTTCCATGTTGATCGGCCAAAACCTGAATTTCAATGTGGCGCGGTTGCGTGACGAATTTCTCGATAAAAATACGGTCGTCGCCAAAGCTTGAGGCCGCCTCATTCTTCGAGGATTGGAACCCTTCGCGCGCCTCATCTGCGGTCCAGGCTATGCGCATCCCCTTACCCCCTCCCCCAGCGGAGGCTTTGATCATAACCGGATAGCCAATTTCTCCTGATATTTTCACCGCTTCATCCGCGTCGGAAATCAGGCCCATATAGCCCGGAACAGTACTGACATTGGCCAGCTGCGCAATTTTCTTTGAAGTGATTTTGTCGCCCATCTGCTCAATAGCGCCAGAAGGCGGGCCAATGAACACCACGCCCATTTTTTCAAGTGCGGCAGCAAAATCACGGTTTTCAGACAAGAACCCATAGCCAGGATGCACCGCCTCGGCCCCTGTCTGGCGCACGGCGTCTAGTATTTTTTCGATCACGATATAGGATTGATTGGCCGGCGAGGCCCCTATATGCACTGCTTCATCCGCAATTTTCACATGCAGCGCATTGCGGTCTGCGTCGGAATAGACGGCCACGGTTTTGATCCCCATAGACTTGGCTGTTTTGATCACGCGGCATGCGATCTCTCCACGGTTGGCGATTAAGATTTTTTGAAACATCGCAGGTCCTTTGGTCTGGGTCATAGGAGCCGTTTGGGGCGGGTTTGGTCAGTCTTCGTATTCGTCATCCCATATGGGTTCGGGCGCATCTGCGGCGAACACCTCGGGAAATGAGACGGTGGCGATCTTAAGATTTAATTTTAACATTGCCTCGTAACTAGCTGGATCGAATGGTTCTTCTGCGGGCAATATTTCGCGCATAAAGAACCAAGACAAACGACCTGCATCTAGATTGCCGCGCTCGAAGGGTTCTTCGCCAAAGTGGTGCCAGATCGCGGTTAAAAAGCCTTTGTCAGCTGCTTTATCAGTAGCTTTACGGTCGCGAAATCTTTCGCGCACCACAAGTTTCGTCGCCCCCTCTTTCACATTGGCACGGCGGATCACATATTGATGGTCTGTTCCAGTTAAACGGCCTGGAAAGCCGCGGTGTTTGATCATGCTATTACCCTTTTTTGGCAATTGAGACAAAGCCACATCAAAACGCATCCCATTCGCAGGTTTGCCCTTGGCGGCTGAAAGCTTCGAAATACTGTGCGATATCATCGGAAGCTTGGCCAAAGGCAAGGGGGGCGGCGGACAAAGAAATGACGATCTGCTCTGCATCAGGCGAAACCTCTTCTGATTTGGCCAAAGCATAGCGATTGCAAAGATATTCCATGTCTGTAAACAGCGCCGCTGCTTCAGGTTTTTCTTGAGCCAACGCGGTGCTTAAAAAGCGAAACCGAACCGCACGGCCCAGCGGGCTTGGCACGTCCAAAACGACATCCATCAACCGCACCTCTCGCCCCGAGGGCAGCAAAAAGCTGATCGCATCCCCTGGCAGGACCGTCGCATCTTCAAGCAGGTTATTGCTGAGTTGATCGGTCATACTTTGGCACCTAAAGTGGAATATTATCGTGTTTTTTCCATGGGTTAATCTGCTCTTTGCCGCGCAAGGATGCAAAGGCTCGCGCCACGCGTCGGCGTGTTGAATGCGGCATGATCACATCATCGATAAAGCCCCGCTCGGCCGCGATAAAAGGGTTGGCAAAACGATCTTCGTAATCTTTGGTGTGGGCGGCAATTTTGGCGGGGTCATGCAAATCCGCGCGATGCAAAATTTCGGATGCGCCCTTGGCCCCCATCACCGCGATTTGCGCCGTGGGCCAAGCATAGTTGATATCACCGCGCAAATGTTTCGACGACATCACATCATAAGCACCGCCATAGGCTTTACGCGTGATGACGGTCACTTTTGGCACCGTCGCTTCGCCATAAGCAAACAGAAGTTTGGCACCATGCTTGATCACACCGCCCAATTCTTGGGCCACACCCGGCAAAAAGCCTGGCACATCAACCAATGTCAAAATCGGAATTTCAAACGCGTCGCAAAAGCGCACAAAGCGCGCGGCTTTGCGGGAACTGTCTATGTCCAAACAGCCTGCCAATACCAAGGGCTGATTTGCCACAAGCCCAACGGTCTGCCCTTCTAATCGGATGAAACCTGTTAAAATATTGGCGGCATAATCTTTTTGAATTTCGAAAAAATCGCCCTCATCCGCAACTTTTTGCACCAGCTCTTTCATATCATAGGGCTGGTTTGGATTGTCGGGGATCAACGTATCAAGGCTACTTTCAAGTCGCGCAGGGTCATCAAAAAACGGCCGCGTTGGGGCGCGGTCGCGGTTTGAAAGGGGTAAAAAGTCAACCAATCTGCGAATTTCGGCTAAAGCCTCTACGTCGTTATCAAAGGCGCCATCCGCGACCGAGGATTTCTTCGTATGGGTCGCCGCTCCGCCCAGCTCTTCGGCGGTAACAACCTCATTGGTGACGGTTTTCACCACATCTGGCCCAGTGACGAACATATAACTGCTGTCTTTGACCATGAAAATAAAGTCAGTCATGGCGGGCGAATAGACCGCACCCCCAGCACAAGGGCCCATAATCACCGAGATTTGCGGCACCACGCCCGAAGCCATGACATTGCGCTGAAACACCTCGGCATAGCCGCCAAGTGAGGCGACCCCCTCCTGAATGCGCGCACCGCCAGAGTCATTTATCCCAATCACAGGCGCGCCATTTTGTACCGCCATATCCATAATCTTGCAAATTTTACCAGCATTAGTCTCACTAAGAGAACCGCCCATCACCGTAAAATCCTGACTATATATAAAAACCAAACGACCATTGATTGTGCCACTTCCAGTAACCACACCATCACCTGGTGCCTTGTGTTTCTCTAGACCAAAATTAGTCGAACGATGCTGGACAAATAAGCCATATTCTTCAAATGAACCTGGGTCTAAAATGACTTCCAGCCGCTCACGCGCTGTTAGTTTCCCTTTCTTATGCTGAACCTCTATTCGAGCCTCACCTCCACCTTGCCTTGCTTTCTCCCGAATTGTTGCAAGCTGTTTAATAATAGGATTTTCTTGAACCATTCTTCATCTAACGTAAAATTAAGCATGCGCTTCTAATATACTAAAGCTTCTCTGTCAATTTAGGATTATTACAAGCATCTAATAAGTAAAAATGAAAATAAACTAGAGATGTGTGGCGTTTAGAGCAGATTTAAATATGAGATAAAAATACCGTTACTCCAATAATTATAAGCAAGAGAAAGCCATAATAACTATTACGCTTAAATTCCTTAGCACAAGCAGCGGGATTTTCCAAATCACATAATTGAACATTACTCAAAATGACAAAGCCAGCACCGTTAAATAGGAGTAAATACACCAAGCCTAATCCTATAGAAAGCCCAGCATAAAGCATACTTATAAGGAATCCCATATATAAGAACAAAATATTTCGCTTATTATTAATACCAAATTTAATTGCTGTTGATTTTATACCAATCGCAAGATCATCCACAATATCCTGGTGAGCATAAATAGTATCATAACCAATCGTCCAACAAATACCTCCTATATAGAGCATTATA
>DPZQ01000091.1 GCA_003536295.1 Rhodobacter sp.
CCAAACCAAAGGGCGGCAGCCATGGATAGGGCTGCACGGGGGTCTTGGACGACGATCAGGGCTGCGCCCGCCTCCTCAACCATGGCTTGCACTTTTGTGGCCCCTTGGGCATCAATTAGAATTGCAGCGGCTCCATTTTTAAGCGCCATTGGCACGAAATCCGCACCGTGCGCTGTCAGACCCTGAAGGGCTGCGAAAAGATGACCCTGCGCCACAAGTCGGCTGTCGACACTTAGGCCTGTGACCATCACAGATTTGCGGTCTTTGGCGGTCAGCCCCAGCTCTGTTAGCAGTTTCATGAGCTGGTCATCCTTATCATTGACACCCTATTGGTTGATCGACCCGCTTATCACCGCTTTGACAACAGTTTCTTGTGCCAAGTCAAGGCCTGGCCGAAGCCCCAACAAAGGCGCCACGCGGCGAATAATTTCGCCCGCGACGGGCACGGCCGTATAGCCCGCGGTGCGCCTTGGTTTGGGACCTGTGTTATCGACAGGCTCATCCAAGGTGACGATCAAAACATATTTGGGTTTATTGGCAGGAAACAAGCTTGCGAATGTGTTGATAACACGATTTTTATAATAGCCACCTTGCGGATTTGGCTTGTCGGCGGTTCCGGTTTTACCTGCGACCTGATAGCCATCAACATCAGCAAATGTTGCGGTGCCGCGGGTGACCACGCCGCGCAACATGCCCACCGCTTGGGCGGCGCTTTTTTCAGACAGGATGCGCGGCATATTTTCAAGAGGGTGATCGCGGAGCAATGAGGGTCGCACCAAAATGCCACCATTGGCAATGGTTGAATAAGCCGCCGCCAAATGGAGCGGGCTGGTCGCAATCCCATGTCCGTAAGAGGCGGTGATGGTGGTGATTTCAGACCAGTTTTTGGGCACCAAAGGATAGGTGCCGCGCGCCTCGGACAGTTCAACCGGGCTGAGATCTAAAAGGCCAAGCGACTGCAAAAACGCTTTTTGACGTTCGGCACCAATTTCAAGAGCAATATGCGCCGTCCCAACATTTGAGGATTTTGCAATCACATCCGCTACAGACAAAAGGGGGCCGTAGTTCTTTCCCTCATATTCACTGATCCGAAAGCGGCCCCAAGTCATGGGCGCGTCGGCGTCAACCATCGTGTCGGGGGTGACCAAGCCCAGCTCAAGCGCTTGGGCAACAGCAAAGATTTTGAAAGTCGAGCCCAGCTCATAAACCCCTTGCACGGCGCGGTTGAAAAGCGGGCTTAACGCAGGATCATTGCCCAAGATTGGGCGCGGACGGTCGTTGGGATCAAAATCAGGCAAAGAGACCAGACTGATCACTTCCCCCGTATCCACATCCATCAAAACCGCCGCGGCTCCTTTGGCGTCCAGCATTGTCATCCCCGAAGCCAAAACCTCGGCCACGGCGTCTTGCACGGTCAAATCAATGGACAAGGCCACGGGCTGATTGCTTAAACTTGGGTCACGCAAACTGCTATCTAGCGCATATTCCAGACCCGCCATACCAATGACTTGGGCCGCATTCACGCCTTCTTGGCCAAAGCTGGCCCCGCCTAAAATATGTGCGGCAAGGCGCCCATTGGGGTAAAGGCGCATCTCGCGCGGACCAAACAGCAAGCCCGGATCTCCAATATCATGCACCGCTTGCATCTGCTCGGGCGATAAGACTTTGCGCAGCCATAAAAAATTGCGCCCGTCGGTAAAACGGCGCTCAAGATCAG
Organism: Rhodobacter sp.; assembly: GCA_003536295.1. Lineage (GTDB taxonomy): Bacteria > Pseudomonadota > Alphaproteobacteria > Rhodobacterales > Rhodobacteraceae > UBA10365. Next base: position 1,718 of record DPZQ01000091.1, read on the forward strand.
CGACTTTGAAATCTGAAAAAATCAGAGCCAGCTCTTTGGCCACACGCACAGGGTCGATCATATCTTTGGGGTGAGCGTAAAGTGCATGGGTCACCATATTGGTGGCCAGCATTCGCCCGTTGCGGTCGGTCAGATCAGCGCGACCTGCTGAAATGCCGCTTTCCGCACCTGCAAGACGCGGCTCAACCGGCTCCGAGGCGGCCAACATCCCCATACGAACTACAATCGTGGCAAAGGCCGCAAAAAACGCCAGCGCCAAAACCGCCAACCGCAATTGCGAACGCCCCTTGGTGCTTTCGCGCATTATATCATGGCGCTTGGCTAGATTGTCGCGCTCGATCATGTCGGGGTTTTGCCCCGCTTGGCGGGCCAAAAGAATCTGGGCTAGGGGGCGCAAGGGTGTGCGGATCATGGTTTTGGTGCTCCAACCTCGGTTGGGGCTGTTAGGGTTTGCAACTCGATCATATCCACGGTCATTTGCGACATATCGGAAGGGGGCGCTTGATAAAGGGCCACACGCGCCAAATCGCCGAATTGGTCAGGGTTCATGGGTAAAAGCTGCAAACGGTCAAAGTTCAACGCGGTCAGGTCGCGCAGCCGTGCGGGGCGGTTCAAATAGGCCCATTCGGCTTTTTGCACAGAAATAGACTCGCGCAGATGGGCGATGTCTGCGCGCAAGACGTTGACTTCTTTCATACCATGCTGGGTCGCGTAATTTTCGCGATAGGCCCAAAAGGCCAAAGCCATGACGCAACAAAAGGTCAAAAGATAAAGTAATGGGCGCATTAACGATATCCTTTCTTTGGCAATTGCGGCACGCCTAAATGGGCATAATCAATGGCCTGAGCTGCGGCCGCCGTGCGCCGCCCTGCCCGCAATTTAGCAGAGCGTGACCTAGGGTTTAGCGACAGCTCATCTGCATCCGCCGTAATGGCCGAGCGGTTGATCAGTTGATAGCGCGCTGTCTCCTCTGCGCGCGCGGGCGCATAGCGGTTTGACTGCGAATCGCGCCCTGCAGCCGCTTGAAAGTAGCGTTTTACAATGCGATCTTCGAGCGAATGAAAGGTCACAACCGCCAAAACTCCGTTTGGAGCCAAGGCGCGCTCGGCTGCGGCAAGCCCATCGGCCAGATCGGAAAATTCGGTATTCACAGCAATGCGCAAAGCCTGAAAGCTACGAGTGGCAGGGTGACTTTGATTTGGTTTGGGGCGCGGTAAACAGCCCGAGACAATGTCGGCAAGCTGCAAGGTCGAGGTGATGGCGCCGCGCACACGCGCAGCAACGATAGCGCGCGCGACGCGACGCGATGCGCGCTCTTCGCCGTAGTGAAACAAAATATCGGCAAGCTGCGTTTCGTCTGCGCCATTTACCAGATCTGCGGCACTTTCGCCCGATTGGCTCATGCGCATATCCAAAGGCCCGTCACGCATAAAGGAGAATCCGCGCTCGGCGAGGTCAAGCTGCATGGATGAGACACCCAAATCCAGTACAATTCCATTTAATAAAACATCGCTATAACTGTCAAGCTGCGCAAAATTGCCCGCCTGAAGGCGCAAACGCGCACCATAGATGGGTAACCAATCTTGCGCCATCTCAAGCGCCAGCGGGTCACGATCAACGCCAATGACGGATGCCGCCCCCGCCTCTAGCAAGGCGCGCGCATAACCGCCTGCGCCAAAGGTGCCATCCAACCAATGCCCCGCAATCGGGCCTACTGTGTTCATAATTGAGCCAATTAGCACCGGAATGTGCGGTGCGCGATCGGGGTCTAGATCGCGGGGAGTTTTACTCATGCGCCATCTAGGGTAGCCCCTTCATGGGGCGGCAAAAGGGACAGAATATCTGAATCCGCCGAAAGTAAAGCCTGATCTGCCCGCGCCATCTCACCTAGGGCCTGATCATAGCGGCTCGATTTCCAGATTTGAAACGTATCAAGCGTGCCCGCAAAAATCGCTTCGACCCCTGATTTCAGATCATCAGGTGACAGGGCAATTTTATCGCGGCCCTTAGCAGGTAAAACAATGCGACCATCTTCGTCGATCTCAACCGTCAGCGAGAGGGTAATCAAATTACGCTCAAGTAAACGGCGGGCTTGGCTGCCACGCGGCAGGCGGGCGATCTGCCCCTCAAGCCGCTGCATCTCAATGACTGTGTAACATTCTAAAAAGTCACGCCGCTCATCGCCGTACACCAGCACAAAACGCGGGCGGTTTGAGGTGGCAAAATTAGGATCCCCCGCCTCCAAGACACGACGAAAAGGCGCTGGGATCGAAACCCGCGCTTTGTTGTCAACCCTTTGGTTGAATTCGCCTCTGAATGCCTCCGACACGATGCCGCCCTGTCTTGCAAGCGCCCCTAGCCTGCTTAAATTGAAAACGGCGGATTGTGCGGCTGCCACTGCCCACTCCGCCGTCAAGCCCCAATTCGGGTATCCACTGCGCATCTACTCCGGGGAAGAAGGCCCGCGCAGTGGGTTTTTAAGATGGTGGCAGTGCCTGTATGTAACCTGCCCAGTCGGGTCTTGATGCCCTTAAATTTGAACCTGCCATCATCTTACTTTTAAGATGCCATGGGATTTCATGGAACGCAAACCTTTTTTTCAAAAAACTAGCGCTATTTAATATTATAATAGAAAAATACAGACTATTTTCAAGAAAAAATTACAAGCATTAAACGTAATATATGATTATATTACAAATACTTAAATTAAAAGTCAAAGATTTTCCCATTATTTCCCAGAAATCTATTAAATATGTAGGTTTTAGGATTAAAGCACTCACCAAAGCGCCAGACATGCCGCTGAGGCGGTACAAAAAGCAAGAGCTCGCCAAAATATTGGCCGTTCTTGATTTAAATCATAATTATTTTAGACCAGAAACTTAGGTTCAGCACGCATTTTCAGACCTGTCCCGCGCAATCCCATCCAGTCTAAGCCATACCACCTGCAATCAGTCTTTTTGCCAAATGCGCATATGCTTCTGCCATCACACTGTCGCCCGCCGCAATAGGCGTGCCATTATCGCCCGCAAGTCGCGTGTCTAAATCTAAGGGCAAGGCCCCTAAGAAGGGCAGACCTAGACGCTCGGCCTCTTGCACAACACCGCCATGGCCAAAGATATGGGCCTCATTCCCGCATTCGGGGCAAATATAATGCGACATATTCTCGATCAAGCCAAGAACAGGTGTCTTGAGCTTTTGAAACATATCCAAGGCTTTGCGCGCGTCCAGCAAGGCCACATCTTGAGGGGTCGAGACGACGATTGCTCCCGTTAATTCGGTGCGCTGACAAAGTGTCAGCTGAATGTCGCCCGTGCCAGGTGGCAGGTCGATCAGCAAAATATCAAGCTGGCCCCATTGCACTTGTGTCAAAAGTTGTTGCAAGGCCCCCATGATCATTGGGCCTCGCCAGATCACCGCCTCATCAGCCTTGAGCATCAAGCCGATCGACATCACCGTCACCCCATGCGCCTGCAGGGGGATGATGATCTTGCCGTCGGGGCTTGCGGGACGCTGCGAGACACCCATCATGCGCGGCTGGCTGGGCCCGTAAATATCAGCATCCAAAAGCCCCACGCGCCGCCCCTGACGCGCTAAAGCCACCGCAAGGTTAGACGAGACGGTGGACTTACCAACCCCCCCCTTCCCCGAGGCAATGGCGATAATATGGTCAACCCCCGTCACCCGCGCAGCCCCACCCACCTGTGGCGTGGGGTGTTGGCCAATTTTAAGCGCAGGGGGCGCTCCAGCAGACGCGGGCGCCTTGGCGGCGGGTGCCGTTGGCCCATGCGCTGTAAAGACCAGCTGCACCGACTGTACGCCCGCGGCGGCCGTTAAAAGCGCTGTGATCTGATCTTTCAAAAGTACGTAAAGGCGGGCTTGCTCTGACGTGGGAGCTTCAACCACGAAACGCACCAGACCGTCGGTCACATCAAGGGCACGAATCACATCGCGGCTCACCAAGGTTCCACCATCGGGTAAAGCGACCGTATCCAATAAAGCCAAAACATATTCGCGACTTAGGGGCATTCATAAATCCTTTATATTCATTGCAGAAATGGGTGTTTTTGGGCAAATAACAAGGTCGTTTTTCACGCTGCAATATTTTTAGGCGAAATTTTGAGGCCTTGACCGGAATCCGTCAGTCAAGCCATGCACTTGCTGCATAGCAGCATTGATCAATCAGTGGATTGTGCGCACGCAGCAATAGCGACATATTAAACCCATCCAAAGATAAAACGCAATCCGGCGTACAACCTAACGATAAGAAAGAAAAAGGTAATTATGGCATTTGTACAATCAACTCATGTAGCTAATTTTGGCATTTATGATCGTTTGAGCGCTGCACTAAGCTCCGTCAAAGTGGCCCTGCAACGCCGAGCCATTTTCTCGCAAACGATCCGTGAACTGCAAAACCTAAGCAACCGCGAATTGGCAGACATCGGCATCAACCGCACAGACATTCATCGCATCGCGATGGACGCGGCTTTTGGCCCAAACTTAAAATAGAATAGCAAGGCCATACCTCCTCCCGGGGCTGCGCCCTTAGCGACAATATTTATCTCCTCCCATATATTGCCGCGCTTTTGTTCGAAGCTTTGGCTTTACCCTGTTACACTGGCTTTACCTCCTCCCAAGGTCAGTGGTTAGTGCGGCGGCCTTTAGCTCCTCCCAAAGGTCGCCGTTTTTTAAATAGAAAAGCCACGCTGTAAATAGCGTGGATTTTTTGCTGTTTGGACGGGCGGTTGCGCTAGAAGGGTACGTCTTTACTTTGGGCGAGCACCACAAATCGGGCCACCACTTTCTTCGTGCCTGCTTTTTCAAAAGCAATATCAAGCTTATCAGCATCAATAGCCACCACAGAGCCATAGCCGAATTTTTCGTGAAAAATTCGCTGGCCAAGGGCAAAGGTATTGACCACTTTGGCGTCAATGGTCACAGCGGGCGTTTTACGCTGGGGCGCGTAACCTTGCAGGCGTTTCCAACCGGGCGAGTTATAGACATCGGCCGAGGCAGCGCGCGCTTCGACCTGCGCGCCGCCACCGTAACCCGCATTCATCCCTGCCACACCATAAGCCCCGCCGTAAAGACCGGGAGGCGTTAACACATCCACATGTTCGGGCGGCAATTCATCAATAAACCGCGACGGCAGCGACGCTTGCCACTGGCCATAGACCCGCCGATTGGCCGCAAATGAGATGGTGCAGAGCATTTCAGCACGGGTGATGCCCACATAGGCCAAGCGGCGCTCTTCCTCGACGCCTTTTTGACCAGTTTCGTCCATCGAACGTTGGCTTGGGAAAAGGCCATCTTCCCAGCCTGGCAAAAACACCACCGGAAACTCTAACCCTTTGGCAGCGTGCAACGTCATGATCGAAACTTTTTCAACATGATCTTCGGTCTCATTTTCCATGACCAACGAGACGTGCTCTAAAAACCCTTGCAGATTTTCGAACTGCTCCAATGCCTTAACCAGCTCCTTCAAATTATCAAGCCGCCCCGCCGCCTCGGGAGTTTTATCAGCCATCCACAGGCCCGTATAACCAGACTCGTCTAAAATGACTTCCGCCAAGACAATATGGGCGGATTTTTCTATGCTGTTTTGATCAACAATGATTTGCCTTTGCCACCGGGTCAGCCCTTCAACGAAAAGCTGCAGCTGCAGGGCCCCTTTTCCGCCCAAAGCCCCGTCGGCCAAAACAAGCTTTGCCCCTTCGAAAAGCGACACGCCGCTCGCGCGCGCATAGAGTTGGATCGTTTGTTGCGCCTTGTCGCCCAAGCCGCGCTTGGGCGTGTTAATAACACGTTCAAACGCCAAATCATCGTCGCCCGAGACGGCCAAACGAAAATAGGCCATCGCATCGCGGATCTCGAGCCGTTCATAAAAGCGAGGGCCACCAATGACGCGGTAAGGCATGCCAATTGTCAAAAACCGATCTTCAAAGGCGCGCATCTGATGACTGGCACGCACCAAAATGGCCATATTCTCGGGCGACTGGCGGTCCATGCCGCGAGCACCACGTTGCAGATCTTCGATCTGATCCCCAATCCAACGCGCTTCCTCTTCGCCGTCATAATGGCCGATCAATCGCAGCTTTTCACCGTCATCGCGATCAGTCCAAAGGGTTTTGCCAAGGCGACCCTGATTGACCGCTATCACCCCCGAGGCGGCGGCCAAAATATGCGGGGTAGAGCGGTAGTTTTGCTCTAACCGTACGACTTTTGCGCCGGGGAAGTCAGTTTCAAAGCGCAAAATATTGCCCACTTCGGCCCCGCGCCAGCCATATATAGACTGATCATC
>DPZQ01000169.1 GCA_003536295.1 Rhodobacter sp.
CATCAACTGCTAAAAAGTGACCTGTTTCAATCATATTTTTGGCAGTGCGTTCCAGTACATAACCCGCCCCACCCATGGCGCGCAAAAGTGCGGCGACAGTGGCACTTTGGCCCACTGACAGGGGGGCTTGTGATAAATGTGGAAAAATTTGGCGGTGCATTTGCTCGAACGCAGGTGAGAAATGAGCGAAGACATAGTTGTCGCGCACCAAATCCGCCGCTAAATTGGTGTAGGAAGAAACCATTTTGTAACCCACATCCCCCACCGACGTGAAGTGGATGTCAGGATGCGGTTTGGCCGTGAACATCACCGCAAAATCATGGGTTCCAGTTAGCAAATCCGCGCACATTTGCGCCGAATAATCGGGTTCGATGTAAAATCTCATATCGGGCAGAGCGCGGCGAAAACCTGCAACCCATTCGCCGATCTGCTGTCCCGCAAGGTCGTTTTGAATGCCCATTTTCACGGTTTGTGACCCGTTGGCTAGCGACTTGAGCCTCCGCGAAGCTTCGTTCCATTCATGAAGAAGCGAACGCGCATGGGGTTCGAATTTTACGCCTTCGGACGTAAGCTCGGTCCCCGCGCGCGATCGGTTGAAAAGCTTAGATCCAAGCGCCACTTCAAGTGCTGCCACGCGACTTGAAACCGTGGACTGGGTCAGGCCCAAACGTTCTGCGGTGCGGTTGAAAGATCGCGTTTGCGCAAGGTCAAGAAAAGTTTCCAAAAGCTCAATTTGCATCACAGTTCCTAATCGAATTATCCGATTAATAACTGGCAATTTGGATGATTGAAAGTGCGAAAACTTCTGTCAATACTGGCGTGAAATGCGAATGGGGGCACGTATGTCGGAATTACCAAACCACGCTAATGTTATTATTATTGGTGGAGGGGCCGTTGGCGCGTCTTGCGCCTATCATTTAGCCTTGGCGGGCTGGAAAAACGTTGTTTTGCTTGAGAAAAATGAACTCACCGCAGGGTCAACTTGGCACGCGGCGGGCAATGTGCCTACGTTTTCGTCAAGCTGGTCAATCATGAATATGCAGCGCTATTCGGCCGAACTTTACCGTGGTCTGGGTGCGGCCGTGGATTACCCGATGAATTATCATGTGACGGGATCCATTCGTTTGGCCCACACGGATGAGCGCATGAATGAATTTCGCCGCGTTGTGGGCATGGGCAGCTATCAAGGCATGTCGCTTGAGCTTTTATCCCCAGATGAGATCGCAGCCAAATACCCTTTTATAGCGACCCATGACTTAAAAGGCGCGCTTTATGATCCCTATGATGGCGATATTGACCCCGCACAACTGACCCAAGCGCTGGCCAAGGGCGCGCGTAATTTGGGGGCACGGATTGAACGCTTTTGCCCCGCCACAGGCGCGCGGCGCGAAGACGATAAATGGGTGATCTCGACCCCCAAGGGGGATATTTCTTGCGATTACGTTGTGAATGCTGCGGGTTATTATGCGCGCGAAGTGGGCAAATGGTTTGGCCGCGATGTGCCGATGATGGTCATGTCGCACCAATATATGTTGTTTGACACCGTGCCAGAAGTGGCCGAACATTCCGCAAAAACGAGCAAAAAACTACCGCTTTTACGCGATGTAGATAGCAGCTATTATCTGCGCCAAGAGAAGAACGGTTTTAACCTAGGGCCCTATGAGCGCAACTGCAAAGCGCATTGGGTTTCAAAAGACGATCCTTTCCCCGAAGACTTCAGCTTTCAGCTTTTCCCTGATGATTTGGATCGGCTGGAATGGTACATCACCGATGCAATGGCGCGGGTGCCACTTTTGGAAACCGCTCCGCTGACCAAAACTATCAACGGCCCCATTCCCTATACGCCCGACGGCAATCCCCTGATCGGCCCAATGCCGGGCGTGCCCAATGCGTTTGAAGCTTGCGTCTTTACTTTTGGCATTTGCCAAGCGGGCGGGGCGGGCAAAGTGCTTGCCGAATGGATGACCAAAGGGGCCACCGAGTGGGATATGTGGTCTTGCGATCCGCGGCGCTTCACGGGGTTTGAAGATCAGGCTTACGTGATAGCCAAGGGGATGGAGGTTTATGGCCATGAGTATGCCATGCATTTTCCGCATTTCTCTTGGCCCGAGGGGCGCAATAAAAAGCAATCCGCCGTGCATGATAAAACCGCGGCTTTGGGCGCGGTTTATGGTGCTTATAACGGCTGGGAACGCGCGAATTGGTATGCTGATGCGCAGGACGATACTTCAGACCAGGGAGCGCAAACTTGGGCGCGCGAAGGGTCTTGGTATAAGGCCGTGAAACGCGAAGCCGAAGCGGTGCGCGATGCGGCTGGGATTTTGGATCTACCCGGATTTTCACGCTTTATCCTATCGGGCACGGGTGCCAGTGCTTGGTTATCTGCGCAAATTTCAGGGAAGCTGCCCAATATTGGCCGCCTGGGTCTGGCCTATTTCGCCGATGACCAAGGCCGCATTGTGACCGAAATGTCTGTGGCTCGCTTGGCCGAGGATGAGGTGCTTTTGATCACCGCCGCCACCGCGCAAAGCCATGACCGCGAATGGCTTGAGCGCCATTTGACGCCAGGACTTAGCTTGCAAGACGTGACCAATGAGTGGTCAACCCAAATCCTAACCGGCCCCAAATCGCGCGAGATTTTAGCCAAAATCACCGATGCTGATTTAACCAAACCTTGGCTGACCTTTCAAAACGCCACCATCGCCGGACAAGAAGCCTTTTTAATGCGCGTGTCTTTTGCGGGAGAACTTGGCTGGGAAATCCATTCAAAATGTGCGCAAACCCCTGCGATTTATGATGCGCTGACGGCGGCAGGCCAGCCCATTGGGCTGCGGCCTTTTGGGATGTTTGCGCTTAATTCCCTGCGGATTGAAAAAGGCTACCGCGCGTGGAAAGGTGATCTTTCCACTGATTACACGCTGCTAGAAGGCGGACTTGACCGCTTTATTGATTTTGCAAAACCCGATTTTCGCGGCAAGGCTGCTTTAATGGTGCAAAAACAGGCGGGTATGACCAAACGCTTTGTGACTTTGGTGGTGGAGGCGGGCGCCTATGATCCGCCTTATATGTCTACCCTTTGGCATGACGGTAAAGTGGTCGGTGAAACCACTAGCGGTTATTTTGGCCACCGTGTTCAGGCCTGTATCGCTTTGGGCATGCTGAGTGCTGATTTGGCAGTTGAAGGCACCAAAATTGAAGTTGAAATCTTTGGCGAACGCTATCTTGCCACCGTGCAAGCTGACGCCCCGCTTTGGGACCCCCAAAATACCCGCATCCGCGCGGCCCTTTAACCTTCAAAGGCAAAATCATGGTCGATATTCCAAAAAAAGCACAAGCGGTGATTATTGGGGGCGGGGTTTCGGGCTGCTCGGTCGCTTATCATCTGGCCAAAGCGGGCTGGACGGATATTGTTTTGCTTGAGCGCAAACAGCTGACCTCGGGCACCACTTGGCATGCGGCGGGACTGATTGGCCAGCTGCGCGGCTCAAAGAATATGACCAATTTAGCGAAATATTCAGCCCAGCTTTATGTGAACCTTGAAGCCGAAACTGGTGTGGCCACGGGGATGCGGCAGGTGGGATCTATTTCCGTGGCCCTTACCCAAGCACGCCATGAAGAATTGCTGCGCCAAGCCACTTTGGCGCGGATTTTGGATGTGGAAGTGCATGAAATCTCGCCGACGGATGTGAAAGCCATGTATCCGCACCTGAATGTGTCCGATGTGGTGGGGGCCGTGCATTTGCCGCTTGATGGGCAATGCGACCCTGCCAATATCGCCATGGCTTTGGCTAAAGGGGCGCGTATGCGCGGCGCGCTGATTTTTGAAGGAGTGAAAGTCACCAAAGTAATCGAGGCGGAAAAGCGTGTGACAGGCGTAAACTATATTGATGGAAACGGGGTCGAAGGCCATATCGCCGCCGATGTTGTTGTGAATTGTGGCGGCATGTGGGGCCGCGATTTGGCGGCGCAAAACAATGTGACGTTGCCATTGCACGCGTGCGAGCATTTCTATCTGGTGACCGAACCGATCGAAGGCTTGTCCCGCTTGCCTGTGCTGCGCGTGCCCGATGAATGCGCCTATTACAAAGAAGATGCGGGCAAAATGATGCTGGGTGCGTTTGAGCCCATTGCCAAACCTTGGGGCATGAATGGCATTTCAGAAGACTTTTGTTTCGACAGTCTGCCCGAAGATTTTGACCATTTTCAACCCATCTTAGAAGCCGCGATGAACCGTATGCCTTTATTTGAAACGGCGGGCATTCACACGTTTTTCAACGGGCCTGAAAGCTTTACCCCCGATGACCGTTATTATCTGGGCGAAGCGCCCGAGCTTGGCGGTTATTTCGTGGCGGCGGGCTATAATTCGGTGGGGATTGCGGGTTCTGGCGGCGCGGGCATGGCGCTGGCGCATTGGATCACCGAAGGCGAGCCACCGTTTGATATGTGGGAAGTTGACATTCGCCGCGCGCAGCCCTTTCAAAAGAACCGCCGCTATTTGAAAGCGCGTGTGACCGAAACCTTGGGTCTGCTTTATGCCGATCACTTCCCCTACCGCCAATTTGCCACCGCGCGCGGCGTGCGCCGTTCGCCCTTGCACGCGCATTTAGAAGCGCATGGTGCGGTGTTTGGCGAAATGGCAGGCTGGGAGCGCGCGAACTGGTTTGCGCGCCCCGACCAAAAACCGGAATACGCTTATTCTTGGGGCAAGCAAAATTGGTTTGAAAACCAAAAAACCGAACATATGGCCGTGCGCGAGGGGGTTGGCTTGTTTGACATGACCTCATTCGGGAAAATTCGTGTTGAAGGGCGCGATGCTTGCGCGTTTTTGCAGCATCTTTGCGCCAATCAAATGGATGTGGCGGTGGGTAAGATCGTTTACACGCAAATGCTTAATGCCAAGGGCGGGATTGAATCCGACCTTACGGTCACTCGCCTGTCGGAAACCGCGTTTTTACTGGTGGTGCCAGGTGCCACTTTGCAGCGCGATCTGGCTTGGCTTCGCGCGCATCTGTCGGATCAGTTTGTGGTCATCACCGATGTTACGGCGGGCGAAGCCGTGATCTGTGTGATGGGCCCTAAATCGCGTGAATTGTTGCAACTTGTAAGTCCAAATGACTTTAGTAATGCCTCGCATCCATTTGGAACCGCTAGAGAAATTGAAATCGGAATGGGGATTTCCCGCGCGCATCGTGTCACCTATGTGGGGGAACTTGGCTGGGAGATTTACGTGTCTTCGGACCAAGCCGTCCATGTGTTTGAAGCGCTGATGGAAACCAATATTGGACTGAAACTTTGCGGCCTGCACACGCTTGACAGCTGCCGCATCGAAAAAGCCTATCGCCATTTTGGCCATGATATCACCGATGAAGACCATGTACTCGAGGCGGGGCTGGGCTTTGCCGTGCGCTGCGAAAAAGGTAATTTTATTGGCCGTGCCGCGGTGCTGTCGCGCGCCGAACAAGGCATGCGGCGCAAGCTTTTGCAGTTTCGCCTGAACGATCCCGCGCCCACTTTGTTTCACAATGAGGCCATCGTGCGTGACGGGGTGATTGTGGATCAGATCACCTCGGGCAATTATGGCCATGCTTTGGGCGGGGCCATTGGTTTGGGCTATGTTTCCTGCCCAGATCAAAGCGACGCCGATCTACTTGGATCGCGCTATGAAATTGAAATTGCTGGTAAGAGATTTGAAGCTACTGCCAGTATCGCCCCTATGTATGACCCAAAATCAACCCGCATCCGCGCCTAAGGCCGGTTCACCCCTTTAAGGATTATCGCTATGGAAGATCATATTTCCTCTGTGACCGCTGAGCCAACCGCGCCCGCACGTTCGGGGCGTTCTGCAAACGGGGGGCGCGCGGCGCGTGTTGCGGCGCGTGCGGCGCCTTTACCAGACAATATGCGTCCCGTGCGTGCGGGCATGCCCGGTGGGCAATATAAACCGCTTACCGATGTAGGCATGGCGCAGATCCATGCGGCGGCGCTGGATGCGCTCGAAACCATTGGCCTGTCGCAAGCGCCCGCCTCTGGTGTTGAGCTCATGACCAAAGCAGGCGCCATTTTGGGCGACGACGGACGCTTGCGCTTCCCGCGTGCCTTGGTCGAAGACATGGTGAATATAGCCGCGCGCGACATCACTCTGTTTGGACGCGATGAAAAATATGACCTGCATCTAACAGGCACCAATGTGCATTTTGGCACGGCAGGGGCGGCGGTGCATATTGTGGACCCTATAACCCATGACTATCGCGAATCCACCGCGCAAGATCTTTATGATGCGGCGCGCTTAACCCAAAACCTCGATAATGTGCATTTCTTTCAACGCGCCATGGTCTGCCGTGATGTACTTGATAACTATGATATGGATATCAATACGCTTTATGCTTGTCTTTCAGGCACCAAAAAACACGTTGGCACATCGTTTTCAGACCCAAGCCATGTGGTGGGTTGTTTTGAGCTTTTGCACCATGTGGCGGGTGGCGAAGCGAAATGGCGTGAACGCCCATTCGTGTCAAATTCGAACTGTTTTGTTGTGCCGCCTATGAAATTCGCCGAAGAAAGCTGCATCACGATGGAGGCTTGTATTCGCGCCGGCATGCCGATGCTTTTGCTTTCCGCAGGCCAAGCGGGGGCCACAGCCCCTGCGCCGATTGCGCTGGCCATCGTGCAAGCCATGGCAGAAGTGTTGGCCGGCGTGGTCTATGCCAATGCCATTACGCCCGGCGCGCCTTGTATTTTTGGAACATGGCCTTTTGTGTCTGACTTGCGCACAGGTGCCATGTCGGGCGGCTCGGCCGAGCAGGCCCTGTTAACCGCAGGCTGCGCGCAGATGCACCGCTTTTACAATCTGCCCGGTGGGGCTGCGGCGGGAATTTCCGACAGTAAGCTGCCAGATATGCAAGCGGGTTGGGAAACGGCGATCACTAATGTTTTGGCTGGGCTTTCGGGGCTAAATATGGTTTACGAGTCTGTAGGAATGCATGCATCCTTACTAGGTTTTTGCCTTGAATCTTTGGTTTTGGGCGATGACGTTTTGGGACAAGTCATGCGCTGCGTACGGGGGATTGATGTAACGCCTGACAGCACTTCGATTGAGGCTATGAAAGCCGTTTGCTTGGGCGGCCCAGGGCATTACTTGGGGTCAGATCAAACGCTGGCTTTGATGCAAACCGAGTATATCTACCCCAATGTTGGCAACCGCATGTCGCCCAAAGAATGGGTTGAGGCGGGTAGACCCCAGCTTCTAGACCGCGCAATCGCGCGTAAAAACGAAATTTTGGCCAAAGCGGGCAGCCAAATCGAACATGAAATTGACGCGCTCATCCGCGCCAAGTTTAACATTCATTTCCAATAAACTTGGATAAAGGACATAAAATGCGCTACGGATATGTTGGACTGGGCAATTTGGGCGGCAATTTGGCCTCTTCGCTTTGCAAGGCCGGTTTTGCAGTTACGGTCACGGATATTGATCCAGCCTTAGGAGATCGTCTGGTAAAGCTTGGTGCCACGTGGGCCGCTACCCCCGCCGAAGTTGCAGCCAATTCTGATCACGTGTTCACCTGTTTGCCTTCGCCTACCGTATCCGAAAACGTTTTGGCGCAGATTTTGCCGCATATGGCGGTGGGGGCCACGTGGATTGAAAACTCCACCCTCGGGCGCGACGATATTTTGCGTTTAGGGCAATTAGCTGAGGATTCTGGCGTGCGCTTGATGGAGGCCCCCGTCACAGGCGGCGTGCATCTGGCAGGTCGCGGTGAGATCACGGTTCTGGCGGGTGGCGATAAAGATCTCTATGATCTGCATTTACCAGCCCTTCAGGCCATTGGTGGTAAAATCTTCCATATGGGCCCTTTGGGCTCGGCGGCAATTATCAAAGTGATCACCAATATGCTTGCCTTCATTCATCTAGTGGCGGACGGGGAAGCGCTTATGCTGGCAAAACGCGGCGGACTTGATCTCAAAACCGCTTGGGAGGCAATTGCCGCGTCGTCAGGGTCAAGTTTCGTGCATGAAACCGAAGGTCAGCTGATTTTAAACGGCAGCTATGACATTGCTTTTTCAATGGATTTGGCACTTAAGGATTTGGGCTTTGCCATGGGCTTTGGCCGCGAATTTGGCGTGCCCTTAGACTTGGCTGGCATGACCAATCAAACCTTTCTTAAAGGTAAAGCGGCATATGGCGGGGCGGCCCAGTCAACGCAGATTGTCAAACTGTTGGAAGATGTGCTTAATACCGATCTGCGCGCTTCGGGCTTTCCTGCGCGCCTTGAGTGAGCGCGATGAAAACCCAAAACCCAAACGACTTGCGCCTGGCCCAGTTGCAGCACCACCGTGCGGCTCGCTTGGCCAAGGGCGATCCAATTGCTATGCCGATCACCTCATCCGCAAGCTATCATTTGCCCGATATTCAGGACGCGCCCTTTCTTTATGGTCGCAATTCTATGCCCACTTGGGCCGAACTTGAAAGCCAATTGGCGCTTTTGGAAGACGCGCCTTGTTTAGCCTTTCCGTCAGGCATGGCTGCGATTTCAGCTGCGCTGATGGTAGGTTTGGGGCAGGGCAAAACCTTGGTCCTGCCGTCTGACGGTTATTACGTGTCACGCGTGTTTTCGGCGTGTTTTCTGGCGCCTTACGGCGTACGGATTATAGAAGCGCCCATCTTAAAAATGCAAGATTTCGACTATAGCGGTGTGGATGTGGTGCTTTTAGAAAGCCCATCCAACCCCGGCCTTGATCTTTGCGATATTGCCGCGATTAGTGCAAAAGTGCATGCAGCGGGTGGGATTGTGATGGTGGATAACACGACTATGACGCCTTTGTTGCAGCGCCCGCTGGATTTGGGCGCGGATGTGGTTTTGGCCTCGGACACAAAGGCGCCTGCCGGGCATTCGGATGTACTGTTTGGCCATGTGGCCAGCCGCAATGCGGCCTTTATGGCACGGGTTTTAGATTGGCGGCGCCTATCGGGCGCGGTGCCGGGGGCCTTTGAAGCTTGGCTTTTGCACCGTGGCCTTGAAACCTTAGAGCTGCGCTTGGCGCGCATGTGCGCCTCGGCCGAAGTGATTGCCACCCGTTTGTTGGATTCGGGACTTGTGCAAAATCTGCGCTACCCGGGCCTAAAATCGGATGCGTCTTACCCATTGGCTTGCAAGCAAATGCAGGGTTTTGGGTTTATCATGGGCTTTGATCTGCCATCGGCTGACGTGGCCGAAGCATTTTTAACAAACTGCCCCTTTATCGCTCAGGCCACCAGCTTTGGGTCGACCCACAGCTCGGGCGAGCGGCGCGCGCGTTGGGGGGATCAGGTTTCCCCCGGTTTCATACGCCTATCAATCGGCTGCGAACCAGTAGAGCCGCTTTGGGATGCGATTTTCCAAGCCCTGCGTCAGGCTTCGGCTATGTAGGGTACAGGGCGTTCAAAATCCGCTCTGCCTCGGCCAATGGCTGAGCCAAAGGGGTGCGGTCTTCGCCAGGGAAAAACCGCGCACGAATGGCGGTGGCCATGGGGGCAGGGCTTTCTATCAAAACCCGCGGCCCCGTTTTAACTGTTTCTGCCGCCCAAGAGCGCGCAAGCGCGATTTGCGCAGCCTTAGTCGCCCCATAAGTGCCAAAAAATTTTTCTGAACCGCGCGGATCGTCAAAAAATAGGGCGGTCCCAAAAATGGAACTTGCGAGCAACAAAGGTTCTATCATTGGTATTAAACTGGCCGTAGCGCGCATATTGGTGGCAATGGATTTATCGACATCCTTACCATCTAAATGCGCCGCAGGGCTGAGGGGGGCTGCGTGAATAGCGCAGTGCGCCCATAGGTTTAAATGCCCAAATCGCCCATGTATCGAGGCGCAAAGATGCCGCATAGCATCCTCATTGGTTACATCCATCGGGGCTAAAGTCAAAGCGCCTGCACCCGGCTGTTTTTGCGCCTTGATACGGTCGTCTAACTCTTCTAGAGCGCCCACAGTGCGCGCCACCACCACAACATGCCAGCCCCGCAGCGCTAGGGATTGTGCCAACCCCGCGCCTAAACCGCGCGACGCACCCGTGATTAAAGCGATATGTTGGGCCATAGCATGTCCTTAAATCGTTTGGGCCGAGCTACGCGAGCCCCGCAAAAAAAGCAAGAGATCTTGCT
>DPZQ01000026.1 GCA_003536295.1 Rhodobacter sp.
CTAAGATTGTTTCGGACACTTCTGCCTTATCTACACCAGCCCGCGCGACGACTTCTTCGATCACGGCAGCCCCCAATTCATGGGCGGGGGTGGCTGCGAAAGCACCATTAAAACTTCCGACAGCGGTACGAGCCGCGGATACGATAACGACATTGGTCATGGCAGTCCTTTCAATTTCAATGTAGCGGCTTTTTGCTGCTGTGCAGCATTTCGATAGCACTTCCGCCCAAAAACGCAAGGTTTTTCCAATTACTGACCAAAAATTTAGGGCCGCATATTACCCCTAAAGCTGAATTTTATCGAAAACTGGTTTAACGGTCGGGGCTTATAACGGGAAGTCTTGCAGACAATTAAGGATCAAATCTATTCAAAAGTTTACCTCATCCTGGCTTTCAACTGGCGGAGAAATCGTGAAGAAATCATAGGTTTTTGCAATGCTAAAAAAGGCGCGCTTAGCAATTTGATACGGCGTTGATAGGCGATTGAGTACGCTGACTGATTGATCGAAAGCCACAAGACAGAGTTATTAATCAAGGCGCGCAACCATTTGCGCAACATAACGCAAATAATCTTACGACTGTTTTCTGTTACCTGATCACAGAAATAAAGTCCCGCGCAGCAATGATGTGGCCCGCTGGATCGGCATTGCGCATCAAAGCTTCGTAATGGGCGATTTTACTCGGGTTTAAGAGACGTACGATAGGCCAGCGGCACCCATAGTTCATTAGTGGCTTTTTAAATGGTGCCAAGCACCTCTTTATCAATTAAACGGCCAGCATAGCCCAAAGCCCTGGCCTTCAGGGTCCCCAATGTTTGAAAATTCATTCAAATGCGCGTAAGACATGGCATATCTAGTTTTAGCGGGTTTTGGATTATCGGCTCTGACTATTGCGAGGGTGATAAATTAGTCTGCTCTTAAAAAGAAAACTTCAATGAATTTCGATAAAGGCAAATCGCATATGCATATCAACTTAGCAGAAGCAGACCGCTGCCCTTGGTGTGGGCAAGACCCTTTATATCAAGCCTATCATGACGAAGAATGGGGCGTTCCCGAACGAGATCCGCAAGCTTTGTTCGCAAAATTAATACTAGATGGATTTCAGGCGGGGCTGTCATGGATCACTATTTTGCGTAAAAGACCCGCTTTTCGGCAGGCTTTTGCGGGGTTTGATCCTCACATTATGGCGCAGTGGGGAGAACCACAGGTGGAGCAACTTTTACAAAATTCGGCCATCGTGCGCCATCGGGGCAAGATAAAGGGTGCAATAGCTTCTGCCCGCGCTTATGAGCGCATTCAAGAAAAAATGGGGTTCGATCAGTTTTTATGGCGTTATTTAGATGGAAAGCCACTGCAAAATCACTTTGTGAGTCACGCTGAAGTGCCAACCAAAACCGATCTCTCAGAACGCATTTCTAACGACCTAAAAGAGCGCGGCTTTACTTTTTGCGGCCCCACCATCGTTTACGCCTTTATGGAAGCGGTGGGCATGGTCAACGACCATTTGGTCACCTGCCCGCGCCATAAAGCGGTGGTGGGCCTTTAGGAAGTTAGCGCCTCAAAAAATGCGATCGCGTTGGGTGCGGCCCAATCTGCGTCACCAATGAGGCGCCCAACCTCTTGCCCTTGAGGATTGATCAGCAGCGTCACGGGTAGGGCCATAACCCCCATCGCCCGCGCCATCTGTGAGGTGGGATCACGTAAAAACGTTATATTTTTGAGATCTGTCTCGGCGATAAAGGCAGTGATGGCGGGCACAGGGTTTGGCCCTGTGGCCACCGTAAGCACCAACAGATTACGCCCCTGCATCGCCAGAGCCAATTTGTCTAGGCTGGGCATTTCCTTACGGCACGGCGCGCACCAGGTGGCCCAAAAATTCAAAACCACCCATTGACCTTGATGGGGGCTTAGATCTTGGGGGGCGCCATTTAAATCAACCAAGGGCTTCTGGGCCACAGGTTGTGCCTTAGGGTGGAACAACAATTTGCGCATCTCACCCGTCTGAAGTGTTTGGGCTTTTGCAACGTCAGCAGCAGCAGCATTTGCACCAAGCAGCAAGGCCGTATAAAGAAGAGCAAATATAACACGTACCATAGCAAACTCCAAAGGCCATCATGTCAAATATATCTAAACCCAACGATCAGGCCAATGCGATGTGGGGCGGACGCTTCGCCGCGGGCCCTGATGCGATCATGCAGGCGATCAATGCCTCTATCAGCTTTGACCAACGGCTGTTCGCCCAAGATATCCGCGCATCTCGCGCCCATGCTGCCATGTTGGCTGCACAAGATATTATCAATGATAGCGATGCGGCCGCCATAGAGGAAGGGCTGCTCACGGTCTTGTCAGAAATAGAGGCAGGAAAGTTTCAGTTTCAAGAGGCGCTGGAAGATATTCACATGAATGTCGAGGCCCGTTTGAAAGAGATCATCGGTACGCCTGCGGGACGGCTGCACACCGCACGCTCGCGCAATGATCAAGTGGCGGTTGATTTCCGCCTTTGGGTGAGGGATCAATGCGATGCGGTGATCTTAGGGATCGAAGCTTTGATGCGCGCCTTTTTGGCCCAAGCCGAAGCGGGTGCTGGTTGGCCCATGCCTGGTTTTACACATTTGCAAACCGCACAGCCTGTGACCTGGGGCCATCACATGATGGCCTATGTCGAGATGCTGTCGCGCGATCGTAGCCGCTTTCAAGATGCACGCAAACGCATGAATCTGTCGCCTTTGGGGGCTGCGGCTTTGGCGGGCACCTCATTTCCCATCGACCGGCAGGCCACTGCGGCCGCTTTGGGCTTTGATGGGCCTACCGCCAATAGTTTGGATTCAGTATCTGATCGGGACTTTGCGTTAGAGTTTTTGTCAGCCTCATCCATCTGTGCGATGCATTTGTCACGGTTTGCGGAAGAGTTGGTGATTTGGTCTTCAGCGCAGTTTCGCTTTGTACTGCTGTCTGACCGGTGGACCACCGGATCTTCGATCATGCCGCAAAAGAAAAACCC
>DPZQ01000218.1 GCA_003536295.1 Rhodobacter sp.
TTATAATATGGGCGGAATTCCGACCAATTATTGGGGCGAAGTACTAGCGCCAACGGCGCAAAATCCGAATGCCACATTCCCAGGCCTGATGGCTGTGGGCGAGGCGGGCTGTGCGTCGGTGCATGGGGCAAATCGCCTTGGGTCGAACTCATTGATCGATCTTGTGGTATTTGGCCGCGCGGCAGCTATTCGCGCCGCCGAAATCGTTAATCCAAAAGAGCGTTCAGCCCCAGTAAACAAGGCCGACGTTGACCGCGCCCTGTCACGATTTGACGCTTTGCGCCACGCTAAAGGCGGCACCCCAACTGCAGAGTTGCGCTTGTCGATGCAAAAAACTATGCAAGCGGATGCGGCTGTCTTCAGAACAGACAAAACCTTGGCCGAGGGGGTGACCAAGATGACCACCATTGCTGCTCGGCTTGATGATTTGCACGTCACAGATCGTTCAATGATCTGGAATTCGGATTTGATGGAAACGCTTGAGCTTTGCAACTTGATGCCAAACGCTTTGGCCACCATCGTAGCTGCAGAAGCGCGCAAAGAAAGCCGTGGCGCCCACGCGCATGAAGATTACCCGGACCGCGACGATAAATCATGGCGCGTGCATTCCTTGGCCTATGTAGACGGGGCAAAAGTGCGCCTTGATACGCGGCCTGTGCATTTAGAACCTTTGACCAAACACGAAGATGGCGGCATTGATCTAAAACGCATTGCGCCAAAGGCGCGGGTCTATTGATGATGGATGCATCCGTCAAATATTTGATGGTGTTGGTCCTGCCTTTGGCGGCGGCACTCGCCTTGGGCGCTTGCGCGCCCAAGACCGACGCCCAGCGCTTAGCCAACGCAGAGGCGGCCTGTTTTGAGCGCGCTTATAATGCGGTCGGGCTGCGCGGATCAGTCGGTGCAGGCTTTAGTTCGCAAGGCCCCTACAGCGGGCTGAGCCTGTCGATAACCTCTGACGCTTTGGCAAAACGTGACCCCGAACAGCTTTATGAGAGCTGTGTTATCGATAAAACCGGTCATTTGCCGACCCAAAACCTATATTCCCGATTAGATTGGAGGGGCTAATTCCATGGTTCAATTCACCTTGCCAAAAAATTCTAAAATCCGCACAGGGAAAACATGGCCCAAACCAGAAGGCACAAACCTTCGTAAATTCCAAGTTTACCGTTGGAACCCAGACGATGGCGAAAACCCACGGGTCGATACCTATTTTGTAGATCTTGATAAATGCGGCCCCATGATTTTAGACGCTTTGATTAAAATTAAAACCGACATTGACCCGACATTGACCTTTCGCCGGTCGTGCCGCGAGGGGATTTGCGGTTCTTGCGCCATGAATATTGATGGGATCAACACTTTGGCTTGTATTTATGGCCTTGATGAGGTCAAGGGCGATGTGAAAATTTACCCATTGCCGCATTTGCCTGTGATCAAAGATCTAATCCCTGATCTGACGCATTTTTATGCACAACATGCTTCGGTCATGCCTTGGCTTGAAACCAAGACAAACCACCCAGAAAAAGAATGGCGTCAATCAATTGATGACCGCACCAAGCTTGATGGGCTTTATGAATGCGTTATGTGCGCCTGTTGTTCGACCTCTTGCCCGTCCTATTGGTGGAACTCTGACAAATATCTGGGGCCTGCAGCGCTTTTGCATGCGTATCGCTGGATTATTGACAGCAGAGACGAGGCAACGGGCGAGCGTTTGGATGATTTGGAAGATCCGTTCAAACTCTATCGCTGCCACACGATCATGAACTGTGCAAAAACTTGCCCTAAGGGCCTAAACCCTGCCAAGGCAATAGCTGAGATTAAACATATGATGGTTGAGCGGATGGTCTAAAATCCCTTACTTAGAGCAGGCTAGTTCAAAGTTCTAAAGGGGCCAATGGCCCCTTTTTTTCTTAGCAGTAACGCTCAACCGTACTTGCCATTTCCAGATTGTAACGGTCGCCATAAGCAAAACCCACGGGCAACAGTCGCGCAAAATCGGCCCGCACCGCTGGGGTAATGGCGATGTCAAAGGCCTGGATCCATTCTTGCACGTGCGTGCCATAGCGCGTGCCCGGAATTGGTATAAGATGGGGCCCTTGGTCTAAAACCCAAGCCAAGGCTGCCGCCGACACAGCCCAGCCTTGCTGCGCACAATAGGCGCGAAAAGGTGCAATAGCAACGCGGTTTAGCGACCAATCAGGCTCCGTAAACCGTGGCAGATTGCGGCGAAAATCTGCTTTTTCGGGCGTAGTCGGGTTCGAGTCAGATTGACCAAAGACACCGCGCGCCAGCGGCGAAAAGGGCACAAAAGCGACGCCAAGTTCCAGGCAGGCTTGAATAAGTCCTAATTCAGGTTGGCGTGACCAAAGCGAATATTCATTTTGCACCGCCATACAAGGATGCACCCTATGCGCACGCCGCAGGGTGCCTGGCGACACCTCAGAAAGGCCGTAACCACCAATAAGCCCTTCGCGGATAAAATCTGCCATAACGCCGGCCACCTCTTCAATTGGGCGCTCCACTTCGCGGCGATGAATATAGAAAAGATCGACATAATCGACCCTAAGACGCTGCATTGACGCCAAAAGCTCAGCCCTTAGATAGGGAGCTGAATTGTCAAAACGGCGCGCAGGCCCAGTTACAATACTGGCCTTGGTCGCAAGCTTTACTTTGGCGCGAGTCTGGGGAGTGGCTTGAGTCAAAAACTGACCTATGACGCTTTCACTTACGCCCATACCGTAGATATTGGCCGTGTCCCAAAAATCAATACCCTGCTCGAGTGCAAGCGATAGACAACGAAGGCTGTGCGTGGTGTCTGTGGCCCCAAAGGTACCGCCAAAAGACATGCATCCTAAACCAATCGCTCCGACCCATGGGCCAGCCCCTCCTAATTGCCTTTTTTTCATGAAAAAGCCGCCTTTAAGGCAATTTCAACCATGTCGCCAAAGCTTTTTTCGCGCAACTCGGACGATAGGGCTTCGTGCGTGCGTAGATGGTCTGAAATAGTCAAAACCGCCAAGGCGCGTCGGCCATACCGAGCCGCGACGGTGTAAAGTTCCGCCGTTTCCATTTCGACACATAAAACACCGTGACGCATCATTTGGTCGGTCAGATCTGGGCGCTCGTCATAAAATACGTCTGAGGAATAGATTTGCCCAACATGAAGCCCAACATCATGCGCCAACGCCGCCTGATAAGCCGCGCGCAAAAGGCCAAAGTCAGCAACGGGGGCTAGATTAATTTCACGCAGAAGGCTGTTTGAAGGGGTCGAAATGCTA
>DPZQ01000081.1:0-7246 GCA_003536295.1 Rhodobacter sp.
GATATGATAATGAATGGCGATAAAATGGTTGGAATGAGCATGTTCAACGGCTTCAGTTACAATGAACGCTGCATGCTTAGCTTGGGCTTGGTTGATGCCGATGTCGCTGAGGGCGATGTTTTAACCATGAAATGGGGCGAGCCTCAAACAACAGGCAAAACCTCGACCGAGGCGCATAAACAAACCGAAATCCGAGTGCGCGTCTCGCCAACCCCCTACGCACGCGAAGCCCGCGAAAACTACGCCGACAGCTGGCGCAGTAAAGGACTTTAAGTGCCTTAAACTGTAGCATTAATTACACGCATAGATCCACAGTAGCTGTTGCTAATGAAAGGATTAGCTGTATCTTGGAAACCACGTTGATGCGCCGCAATCACGGCGCATCACATATCATAAATTTTTGGGAGGAAACCTTATGAAACTTTTTAATTACGTTGCGGCTGCCAGTTTTGCGGTATGTGCCGCACCAACATTTGCGGAAGAGCTAAAATTTGCATCATTCGTGCCGCCCCAACATACAGTGACGGCATCACTGATTGACAAACTGGGCGACGGAATGGCTGCAAATTCTGGTGGGTCATTGACCTTGCTCAACTATCCAGGTGGTGAATTGGGAGCAGGGCCCGTTGAGCAATATGTACGCGTACTGCAAGGCGTTGCCGACATGGGGTGGGGCTTACCTGGATATACCTCGTCACAATTTCAAAAAACAATGATTGCCGAATTGCCAGGAGCAATCGACACAGATGCACCCGGTTATGTTGCGCTTTGGAATGCCTATGAAGGTAATTTAAAAGCCGAATTTCCAGGCACCAAACCAGTAGCACTTTGGACGTCAGAGCCAAATATCATGATCATGCGGGATAAAGTCATTCGCACACCAGCCGATCTTGCAGGTTTGAAAATTCGCGTAGCTGGTGCAACTGCGGCTGACGTGGCTTCAGCACTTGGTGCGACGCCTGTGCAAATGCCTATCAACCAAGTTTATAATGCGTTGCAAACAGGGTTGATTGACGGGGTTTTCACGGGTTCTTCTACGCTTGACGACTTTAAACTTGACGAGGTCGCAAGCTCTTTCACTATGGGTGCACCTTTGGGCCGCCTAAGTTTCTTTGCCGTTATGAATGAAGCAAAATATAATAGCCTAAGCGACGCCGACAAAGCAGCGATCGACAAGGCCAGCGGCATTGAACTGTCAAAAAGCGCAGAAGACGCTTGGAACGCAACCGGTGAAGCAGGCGTCGCACGTGCGCGCAAAGATGCCAAAAACACCTTTGTTGACCTAAGCGCCGATGGAATCGCATCGTTTGAAAGCGCCGTTGCTGGTGTGGTGGATGCCTATGTCAAAAGCGTAGGCGGTGAAGCTGCGATGGCTGCAATGCGCGGCAAATGATCACCTTTAACAAAATTGACGCTTGGGCAGACAGGCTTATCCGCTTGTCTGCCTTTATTGGTACCTTGGCTCTCTTGGCCGAGGTGCTTATCATTTTGGTCGATGTTATCGGCCGCGCTTTTGGAGCGCCACTCTATGGCTCACAAGATTTGGGAACGATGGCTTTTGTAATCATTGTGTTCGCGGGCATGGCACTATCTGACAAAATGGGTGGACAAATTGCCGTTGATTTGTTTGAGCAGGCCATGGGCGACCGTCTTAACAAAATAATTAATATACTCGTAGCCATTATGGGCTGTGTCATCTTTTTGGCCTTAGCCTATGCGGTTTATGATAGCGCGAAAATCTCGGTCATGTTGAACTTACAAACCAATCTTTTGGGCTTGCAAAAAGTTTGGTTTCAATGGGCACTTTGCGCCTTTGCGCTACTGACGGCGCTTGGGCATTTATTAAGAACCGTGACCTTTACCAGGCGTTGGCTAGGTTATTTAGAATGGAATTAAAAGCATGACCGATGTCGGCATAGGCCTTTTGGGCATTGCGACGCTGTTTCTTTTGTTGGGCCTTAGGGTTCCAGTAGCCTTTGCAATGTTTTTGGTAGGCTACGCCGGAATTGCTGCTTTGAACGGCACGTATGCGGCTACCAGCCTTTTGGCCTCAGAGTCCTTCACACTTGCATCATCGCCAGAACTGATCGTGATCCCCCTGTTCATTTTGATGGGAAATGTGGCAACCGTCTCGGGCATGAGTACCAAACTTTATGACGCCGCATATGCGATTATTGGTTCATTTCGGGGTGGATTGGCTTCGGCGACTGTTTTGGGCTGCGGTGGATTTGCCGCTCTTTCGGGATCTTCAGTTGCCTCGGCGTTAACGATGGGCAAGGTGGCACTGGCCGAGATGGATAGGTTTAAATATGATCAAGGGCTATCCACAGGCGTTGTAGCTGCGGGCGGCACTTTGGGCATTTTGATCCCACCTTCGACAGGCTTTGTAATTTACGCCATTTTAACCGAGCAATCAATCGGTAGGCTTTTTTTATCTGGCGTATTTCCTGGCTTAATGTTGCTCGGGCTGTTTGTCTTGGCCATCACAGTTATGTGCTGGTTCAAACCTGAACTCGGCCCTCCAGGCCCGAGTACCTCAGTAAGGCACAAGCTTAAATCAATGGGCGGTGCGACGCCCGTTCTTTTGACAATCATTTTAACCATCGGGGGCATTTACGGTGGACTTTTCTCACCTGTGGAGGCCGCAGCAGTTGGCGCCGCAGTTGTGATTTTATTTGGCGCTCTGTCGGGCCAACTAAGCTTAAAATCGGTAATGGACTGCGCGACAGATAGCATCACCACAACAGCGAAAGTCATGCTAATTTTGATTGCGGCCCATCTGATCAACCCCTTCTTAGCTTTAAGCCATATACCGCAGGCAGTGGGTGACATTTTGGTTGGACTAGATCTTTCGGTCACGGCAACATTAATTTTAATCTTGGCTATCTATCTGGTACTGGGTTGTTTTCTGGAGGGTTTTGCCATGCTGGTATTGACCCTGCCTATCTTTTTTCCAATAATCACTGACCTTGGCATCGACCCTATTTGGTTTGGTGTTTTGGTGGTTTTGACCCTGGAAATGGGCCTGATCTCACCCCCAGTGGGGCTAAATGTCTTTATTGTGAAATCAGTAAAACCCGAAGTTGAACTGGGCACAATCTTTAAGGGTATTCTACCCTTTTGGCTTATGATGATTTTAGCAATCGTGCTTTTGATTTTATTTCCTCAAATAGCTCTATACCTACCAAATACGATGTTTGGCTAAAACAGTTTCCCTAGCAAGCATATAACTGAACGCCAATCTTCCTGATTAAAGGCGCATTCCGTATGTAGCACCGGCGCGCTATCCTGCAACGGGCCCCATAGTTTCTGCATCATATTCCAAATCAGCTGACCCATACTAAAGTAGAAACGCACTTGCTGTAATTTAGGTGAAACGAAAGGTCACTTTTTCATCTTAAAAGATCTTTTTTCATTACTGAAACCAAGGTTTCATCCACCGTCGGGCTACGGCCAAACCATTTCTCCCAAGCAGGAATCCCTTGGTGCAAAAGCATACCTAAGCCGTTAATCGTACGGTTTCCCCGCTGAGCAGCCGCAACCAAAAACGGCGATAGGAGCGGCGTATAGATGATGTCAGCCACAATTGCATTAGGATTTAAGTGGGATATTTTCAGGTCTAACGCGGGCTGCCCAACCATGCCTTGGTTTGTCGTATTCACCACCAAATCAGCTAACGCCAGAATAGCGTGACGATGATCCCAGTTTTGCACTGTGATCGGATGCCCAAGATCTTTGGCCAGTTTTTGGGCAGTTTTCTCGGTGCGGTTCACGACGGTGATCGCACCGATGCCCGCTTGGATCAGCGCATAGCAAATAGCACGTGCCCCACCACCAGCACCTATTACAACGGCGGAGTTAATTTCTTTTTGCCAATGCGGGAATTCTTGGTTCAAATTTCCTAAAAATCCCAACCAATCATTATTGGTACCAAACAAGGTGCCGTCAGATTGCACCACAACACAGCTGATGGCTCCAATTTTTCGGGCAACATCATCGCAAACATCAACAATTTTTAGTGCTGCTTGTTTATGCGGAATAGTCAGATTGCATCCCTGAAACCCCAAGACAGGTAAAGCGCGCAAGGCTGCCTTCAGGTTGTTGGGTGCAATATCAAGGGGAAGATAAGCCCCTTTGATGCCCTGCTGTTCAAACCAATAGCCATGCATCAAAGGTGATCGGGAATGCATCACTGGATGACCCATAACGCCCGCAAGATGGAACTTAATCGCCATTTGGTCCCTCAGGTTTAATTAATGCTTTGTAGCTTTGCGGCAAAGTGATCCCAGGTTCTTTGGAAAAGGCCAGGTGACCACAGTTTTTGTTGGCTCAGAGCGCGCTCTTCAGCACTGAACTGATAGGGGGTGCCTATCATCTGCGCGTGGTATTGGCGTTCTGCATTCTCTTCTAAATAGTTAACCAAGGCAAAAGCCTCAGTTAGCGTTGATCCCACAACAACCGCACCATGTGACTTAAGCAGACAGGCAGGTCTTTCGCGAAGCACTTGGGCAAGCTGATCACCCATGCCCTTTGTATTAATCGAATTAGGCGTATCCAAAATTGGCATTGGGTAAAGCAACGATCCTTGCGCAAACACCGGCAAATAATCTTGCCGCGCCATGGTCAGATAGGTGGACCACTTCGAATGCGCATGTATGACGGCATTCACATCTTTGCGGGCTTTGTAAATCCCCGCATGCAAATGAAACTCCAACGGTGGCGTGCCGTTGCCGCTGATAACCTCGCCCTCAAATGTGACGAGGCAAATGTCTTCTGGGCGGGCGGTGGCACGGGTTGCTTTGCCAATATTGACATAAAATGCACTGTCCGAATGGCGCACACTGCAATGGCCATTGTAATCAAGTATTTTATTAGCCTCAAGCATACGAATGCAGGCGGCAAGATCTCGGCGAGGATCTGTTTGCATTTGCGCTACCATCCTGTTTCGCTGCGTATTTCGGCACGCCACAGATCCCAAGCCCGCAGACCTGCCGTCTGATTTGGTACATCGGCCAAAAGACCTTCTTCAGCCGACAAGGCAGCCAAGGGGGCCGTGCCAGCCAAACTATGGGCAAAATGTTGAATGCGCGCATTCACTTCTGTGTAAACAGCCCGAAACACGGCCGTTTGCAACGTTGGGCCACATGCAACTGAACCATGCGCGCGCATCAGCGCAACCGAGGCTGAGCCCAAACTTTGTGCCAGCGCCTGACCTTTAGCACAGTCGCACACCAACATATCGGTCGCGCCAAACTGTTCCGAAATATCAAAAACGGGCACGCCTTGCGCCAAAAAGGCGGCATTGTGAAACATGGCTTGCATTTTGACAGAGGCAACGCCAAAGGGCACGACCGAGGGTGAATGGCTGTGCACCACCGACCCAATATCTGGCCTGGCTTTGTAAATTTCGCCATGGATGAAACGTTCTAAAAAGCCTTTGGCGCTTGCAGGATGCACGGCGTTAGACCCAAGATCATATTCGACAATATCATCAGGCACAACTAAAGCGGGGGCCAGCGCGCGCGACATCAAATAGCGGTTTGGATTGTCAGGATGGCGCATTGAAACATGGCCAAAACCATCTACCACGCCCCTTGCCGCCAAAATACGGCTTGCCGCCGCTAGATCTGCCATCCGCTCAGCTGACATTAACACGCTCGGGAGTTGGGTGTTCATTGGCCATCCTGCTTAAATGATTACGCTTGTCATGATACCTTTGGGAAAGATTTCTTCGGGCGTAAATTGACGGTGAGCGATGCCTTGTTGGAAAGTGTAGAGAGACATTTGCTCCCAAGTGGGCCGGTTTTCTTCGATTCCGTAAGGAAATGGATCGCCTTCGAATTTGTCACGCATGCGCCGCGCATAGGACGCCAACCAAGGCAAAGGATACCGCGACACCGCAGGGTCAAAAAGACGCTCTAGGCTGCGCCGTTTGGACTCCTGAAACGCATTCATCAAATTGCGCGCCACCCAAGGGTTTTCATCAAGAATAGATCTTCGCATGGCGATAATATGCATAATCGGATAAACTTTTGTTCGATCGTAATACTCTTCTTCCATCTCGAGAAAATTGGGAAAAAGTCGGATGATGTCGGGGTGCCCTTCTAAAAAGCAAGTGGGCGGACGGGCAATGATGGCGCAGTCAATCTCACCCGAAGAAAGCAATTCAGATAAGGACTTGTCTTTGATCCGGGTTAACTGAACGCCTTCGGGTAAGTTTAATTCAACCTTTTCTTCACGCCCCGCCGCATTCGCGCCAGCTTGAATCCAATGCACATCTTGCAACGAAACGCCCATTTCATTGTGCATCCAACCACGCATATAGACGGCCGCCGAATGGGCCCATTCTGGCGAACCGACTTTTTTGCCCTTTAGATCTTGGATCGTCTTAATGCCACTTTTCTTATTCACATAAAAGGAACTGAACCGAAACAAGCGTGAGCAAATAACAGGCAGGCCAATGATATCTGAATTTTCACGCGTCACTTGCGCTGAAAATTTGGCGAAGGAAATTTCTGAAACATCAAATTCGCGATTAGCCGTAAATCTTGCGAAACACTCATGATGGCCCAAATTAAGCCAGTTATGGTCAATACCTTCGGCGCGGACATCCCCTACGCGAAAATCCCTAAAATGGTCGTAATCTGTCGTCGCGATTGAAAGTTTCAATTTTGTCATGGGTCCATCAACGTCTACAGGTGGGGTTTAAACTCGGAGCATCCGCTTAACGATCATTTAACTTAGACCAGATTTTACATTTTTTCTAGGCGGCAGGTCAATCCACTGGGAGCGCTTGCGCCCAAATTTGGACCGCTATTCTTTTATGCGGAATATTTGTGCAATTGGATTGCCCCAGTAATGGCAGGGCCGTAACTAGGTCGAATATACTCTTTTGACGGAACCTTAACATGTATACCCCATTTCTTGGCCCCGCTTTGGCGCTTTTATCCGCCCTTTCATTTGCCTTCGGTAATAATTTTATTATGCGAGCCTCGCGCTCGGGCGGCGACAAGGGGGTGATGTTTTCGGTACTGCTGACGATGGCCCTTTCATTTGTCCTTTGGCAAATGTCTTGGAGCGAAACGGTAGGCGATGTTGACGGCAAGAGCTATATATACGGCATCCTTTGGTTTTCGGTGGCGGGCATCTTTGCGATGTTTTTTGGCCGCAGCCTGATCTACCAATCGATCCAGCTTCTAGGTGTTGCGCGATCTTCGGCGGTGAAACGCCTGAACCCGTTTTTTAC
>DPZQ01000081.1:7264-7513 GCA_003536295.1 Rhodobacter sp.
GTTCTGCTGGCGGCCCTGATTGTCAAAGAGCCTATCACAGGCCTAGATCTTTGGGGCATGATGGTTATTGCCTTAGGCTTTGGGCTTTTGATCCGACAAAGTCTTAAGAACAGTCTTGGGACCGACACCTCCAAGGCCCCAAGCTTAAGCGCTTATGGCTACGGAGTCACGGCGGCGTTGGCCTATGCGATATCTTACATTTCTAGAAAAATGGGCCTTATTGACCTGGGCTCGCCCGCGTTTGGAACT
>DPZQ01000173.1 GCA_003536295.1 Rhodobacter sp.
ATCACCCTTGCGGCACCGCCCGCATGGGGCGCGCCGATGACCCTTTGGCCGTCGTTGACCCAGAGTGCCGTGTGATCGGGGTTGAGGGCTTGCGCGTGGCCGACAGTTCGATCTTTCCACGTATTCCAAACGGCAATTTGAATGGGCCCTCGATAATGGTGGGTGAAAAAGCGGCCGATCATATTTTGGGCAAAGCCCCTCTGGCCGCGTCAAATCTGGCCCCGTGGATCAACCCCGCATGGCGCACGGCGCAGCGGTAAAGATAAGCAGGTTAACAAAATCTTAATGGCTAAGAGTTTGTTAATTTTTATTAAAAAATTCTTTGAATTTCACTTCCCAAGGGATAAAAGCGCCCCAAGAGAGTGTGAATTACAACCTGTCTCGATTTGCACCGATTTGCTCTAGATTTTGGCCTATAAGCCGAAAACGCCAATGAATATTTTCATTAAATTGATGGCGATACGCTGAAAATCTACAGTGTCAAAATCCGTCTTTACGGCATTGGCGCGCCCGAAGCCGTGCACGCGTGCGACAAGGTCGAGGCACTAGTTGCAAGAAATTATTGGCACGCAAAAGCTGAATTTTTAACCCGCAGATGTCGATTGCGACCGCATCGTGGGCGTATGTGCTAAAGGCGTGCAAAACATTGGGGCCTAAATGGTTGCGCGCGGTGGGGCGCTTTTTTATGTTGATTACGCTGACCATTACCTCCCGCAAGAGGTTCGCGCCAAAGCGCGAAAAGTCAGAATCTGGTGAGGAGTAATGTTGCGCCTGCAAGACTGCTGCGCTTGAAAGCACGCCGTGCCGACCCCATCACGGCCACAGCATGTTCTACGATCAAGGGGAATATTGGCCGCTCCGGCAAGATTTACCATATAAACAGCCAATGATATTATGATAAAGCAGTTATCAGCGTCGCCAAAAGCGAAGGCTACTTTTGCACCGATTTTGAGGTTGTCGATTCAGGCTATGGCAAAGCGCGTAGCTGATTATGGTGCAATCTCATAAGGTAGGATCCCCCGCTTTTGTGGGTTTACGTCCAGCCGATGTTCTATCGGGGGTACCGAGCGCTGGTGACAATCGCGCCGCGGGCAGATACGGCAAGAAATGCCAATTGGCTCAAACAGGCCGCGCAGGTCTAAGCCGTCAGCATAGACCAAATCGGTCGCATAGCTAACCTCACACCCAAGCCCTATCGCATAGCGGCGGAGCGGCGCTTTGAACGAACCACCCGATTTCGACACGTCACGCGCCAAACATAAATAGCGCACCCCGTCGGGCGTCTCAGCCAGTTGGCGCAGAAATTGTGATGGTTTTTCAAATGCTTGGTGTACATTCCAAAGCGGACAGGCCCCACCAAAACGGGCAAATTGCAACCGCGTTGCCGAATGGCGCTTAGTAATCGTACCCGCCTGATCTACCCGCACAAAAAAGAAGGGCACGCCCTTAGTGCCGGGGCGTTGTAAGGTGGAAAGCCTATGGGCGACCTGCTCAAGCGATGCGCCGAACAGATCCGCCAAACGCTCAAGATCATGACGCGTCTCTTTGGCCGCTGCCAAAAAACGTCCGTAAGGCATAAGGGCGGAACCTGCAAAATAATTGGCAAGGCCGATTTTCGCAATCTCACGCGCAGCGTCTGAATGAAAGCGAGCAAGGTCTAGTGTGGCTTCGATCAGCGGGCCTTGGATGCTAAGGGCCAGTTGCAC
Source organism: Rhodobacter sp. (assembly GCA_003536295.1). GTDB lineage: Bacteria > Pseudomonadota > Alphaproteobacteria > Rhodobacterales > Rhodobacteraceae > UBA10365. Next base: position 1,707 of record DPZQ01000173.1, read on the forward strand.
CAAGGTTTGGAAGCGTTGCGTGGCAACGGGGGCGCGCCGCGACAAAATTAGCTCTTGTCCTTGGCTGTCAAGCGTCCGTAGTGGCACATCATCTTTGCTGCGTACCTGAATGCCTAAATCCCCCAAGGCCTGAATGGCGGCTTGAACAACATCGGTGTCTGGGCCTGCATCGGTGCTAAAGGATTCTGCTGCGCGATCGACTGCATCTATATAATTGTCACAATAGTGAAAGAAATCGCGCACCTCTTCCCAAGCTGAGGGGCGCACTGCCCCCTCATCACGGCCCAACGCCTCATCAAGTGAGGCCAGCCGTTCATGGCTTTGCCGATAGGCCGCGTGTAAATCCAAAAAGGCGCGCAGCAAGGCTGGGGCATTTGACGCGGCCAAACGCAAATCTGCCAAGGGCGGCTGGGTGGTGAACAGCGGATCAGCCAAAGCCTCGCGCATGTCAGTGACGATCCGCTCACTTTCGCCCAAGGTAAATTCGGTGATGTCAAACCCAAATTCTGAGGCCAATGCTAATACAACCGATGCCGAGAGCGGGCGGTGATTGTTTTCCATTTGGTTCAAATAGGGCAAAGAAATGTGCAGCTTTTGACCAAATTCCTTTTGCGTCAAGCGTAATCGATTACGCAATTCGCGCAGCTTTATCCCCGCATACAGCTTTTGATTAGCCATGATCGATCACTTTGCAAATATTCTGTGTTCAATTAAGGCTTTGCAAAGCCTGCGGTCAAGGTCTTTGGTTGAACGGGCCTCAGCCCATAAGGCCTAACCGTTTGGCACGCGCCTTAACCGCCAGCATAGCAACAAGCGACCCAAGCGAGGATAAGAGCATCAAAACCACCAGCGGCATTTCACCTGATTGAACTGATAAAACGGCACCAGCAAGGGCGGCCAGTATCGCGCCTCCTCCAATCATAAAGGCCCCACCAAGGCCCGAGGCGGTACCTGCAAGTTCGGGCTTAATCGACATCATACCAGCATTAACATTCGGCAACGTGATGCCATTACCAAGGCCAATCATCGTCATCATGCCAAAGAAGAGCCCCGCAAAATGCAAGCCGCCAAAGGTCAAAAGCGTTAATATCACCATCGCAACGCTGGTCAACGCACTCCCAAACAGCGCCATATTGTTTAGACCAAAACGGGTAGAATAACGCCCCGAGATAAAATTCCCTATTGCATAGCCCAAGGCAGGGGCCGCAAAATAGACTCCCACTTGTGACGCATTTAAGCCAAAAATTTGGGTGCCGACAAAGGGAGCGCCGCCCAAATAGGCGAAAAACGCCCCCGACGAAAAGGCCGCAGACATCGTATAACCCCAAAAACGAGGCGAGCGTAGAAGAGCGGGATATTGAGAAATCTGCTCGGATAGGGTGATTTTTTTAAGGCCTGCCGTCTCGCCAAGATCAAAATAGACCAGCGCTGACACCATCAGACCCAAGACAAGCAACACGATAAAATTCGCCTGCCAACCGAAATGATCGTCTAAAAAGCCCCCAAATATGGGCCCTACCATAGGCACCAGCGCCATGCCCATCGTGACATAACCAATCATGGAGGCGGCCTCGGCGTCGGGGACCATATCACGCACCACGGCGCGCGACAAAACCATACCTGCCGCAATCACCGCTTGGCACATTCTGAAAATTAAGAAAACCGTGATATCTTGCGCCAAAAGCGTGCCGATTGTCGCCAACAAAAATAAAACCAAAGCCCCTAATATCACCTTGCGCCGCCCAAAGCGGTCGGAAATCGGGCCAATCACAATTTGTAAAACCGCGCTTAACGCCAAATAAAGCGCGACCGACAGCTGGATTACCTGATAAGGCGTGTTGAAATAGGTTGACATTGAGGGTAGCGATGGCAAAAAAATATTCATAGTCAACGCCGAAATGCCCGCCAAAAAAACCAGCGTCACAATATGCGGGGCCGAGGTGCGATCAAGAAAAATGGCGGTTTTTTTTGGAACTGATATGCTCATAACCTATCGCTAGAACTCTGCTGCTGCTTTGTCTAGCTAGAAGCGATGGGAGGTAGAATTTTTGATTCTATATCTCGGTTGATTTGCAAATTTGCAATTTGCAGATCTGTGGCTATAAATTATTTGCAAATTTTCTGAATTTTACTTTCCGTGCACGGTCAGGCAGGGTAAAAGAGGTAAAGGTTGGGGACCAGATGACGAATATTTTGCAACAATTAGAAGAAAGTCGGGCCGTTGCGCGCGCAGGCGGTGGCGAAAGACGTGTGGCAGCCCAGCATGCCAAGGGCAAATTAACCGCCCGGGAACGAATTGATCTTTTGCTAGATGCGGGCAGCTTCGAAGAGTTTGACATGTTCGTGCGCCACCGCTGCACCGATTTTGGCATGCAAGACGATCGCCCCGCAGGCGACGGTGTGGTGACAGGCT
>DPZQ01000025.1:0-12404 GCA_003536295.1 Rhodobacter sp.
GGTTTTTGAAACACCATACCCACTTTGGCGCGCAATTGCACAGGGTCAACAGCCGCTTCATAAATATCCTCGCCGTCCAAACGAATGTCACCCACAATGCGGCAGCCAGCAATCGTGTCGTTCATACGATTTAAGCAACGCAAAAAGGTAGATTTGCCACACCCCGATGGGCCAATAAATGCTGTGACCGTCTTGTCCAGAATATCGACATTCACATCTTTCAAAGCGTGATTTTCACCGTAGAAAACCTGAACGCCCTGAGCTGATATTTTGTTTTTTTCGACTTCCACATTTCTCTCCAAGAATATCATATTGTTCATGATTGATCCTAAATCTACCAGCGCCGCTCAAATCGGCTGCGTAAGAAGATGGCCACTGAATTTAAGACCAACAAGAACCCAAGTAAAACGATAATCGCCCCCGACGCGCGCTCGGTAAACGCGGGATCGGCGCGCTGTGTCCATTGATAGACTTGCACCGGCAGCGCCGTGGCCGGATCAAAAAAACCCGAAGGTGGGCTTGCGGGAAAGTCGCGTACAAAGGCGACCATGCCGATTAGCAATAAAGGTGCGGTTTCTCCCAAGGCGCGCGCTACCCCAATGATGGTGCCGGTCATGATGCCAGGCATGGCAAGGGGCAACACATGGTGAAAGACCGACTGCATTTTTGACGCCCCAACCGCTAGGGCCCCATCGCGGATGCTAGGGGGCACTGCCTGCAAGCTGGCACGGGTTGAGATGATAACAGTTGGCAGCGTCATCAAGGTCAAGACCAAGCCCCCCACGATTGAGGCCGACTGAGGTAAGCCGCCGATATTGATAAAAATAGCTAAGCCCAAGATACCAAATACAATCGAGGGCACCGCCGCAAGATTTGAGACATTCACCTCAATCACGTCAGTCCAACGGTTTTTGGTTGCAAATTCCTCTAGATAAATCGAGGCGGCAACACCCAAAGGCAAAGCAAGCCCCAAAACCACCAACATCATGTAAGCCGAGCCCAAGATCGCCACACCCAAGCCCGCAGCCTCGGGGCGCAGTTCAGATGCGTCGGGAGCGGATAGGAATTTCCAGTTGAACTTGATGGATAAAATACCGATATTTTTCATCTCATCCGCAATAACCAGTTGCGCGGGCGAGATATTGTTATCAAGAGCAGCGCTTTCCATCGTGACGCGGCCTTTGAAGTAACCATCAATACGTCCGCTTGCCAAAAAGGTGAATATTTGCGTTTGACCCACCAGCTTTGGATCCGCCAGCACTTGATTGCGCAAAGTGGCCGCAGATTCAGACGATAGAAGCTTGGCAATATTTTTGTCGCTGACGTTGCTTGTATCAATGCCGTTCGCCGCCAATTGGTCAATCAAGTTCTGGGCAATCAGCTTGCTATAGCCAATGGTGGTGACCTTTTTCATCTCGTCGGGGTCGCGGTTGCCCTTTGGGTCAAGCTTTTCAGCCGACATGGTCACCGAAACCGTCAAATAGGTTTGGTAAAAGGCACCCGAGCCCTTGGTCCAAATTGAGCTTAGCAAGAACAAAAGTGCCACAACCGACACAGCAACCGCCAAAAGCCCATAGGCCCGAAAGCGTTTTTCGGCGGCGTTGCGCTTTTTGGTACGAGCGTCGGGGTTTTTGATTGACGTGAACGTAGCTTTTGCATCGTTTGTCATTCGTATTGCTCCCGATATTTGCGTACAATGGCAAGGGCGGCGATGTTCAACAACAAAGTAAACACAAACAAAGTCAGCCCCAAGGCAAAGGCTACCAATGTTTCGGGTGAATTGAACTCGGTATCGCCCGTCAATTGGCTTACTATCTTTACGGTGATGGTTGTCATCGCATCGAACGGGTTGATCGACAATTTAGCCGAGGCACCCGCCCCTAGCACAACAATCATAGTCTCACCGATGGCGCGACTGGCTCCCATCAAAACCGCCCCCACAATCCCAGGAAGGGCGGCGGGCAGCACAACTTGGCGAATGGTTTCGGACTGTGTAGCCCCCAGCGCATAAGAGCCGTCGCGTAGATTTTGCGGTACCGCGTTGATGATGTCGTCCGACAAAGAGGAGATGAAAGGAATAAGCATGATACCCATCGCAAGTCCCGCCGTGATAATCGAAGATGAGCTGTCGCCCAAACCCAGCGGTTGGGCAAAATAGTCGCGCAACATCGGACCGATGGTGACTAGCGCAAACAGACCGTAAACAATGCTTGGGATACCAGCCAAAATCTCAATGGCAGGTTTGGCCGTGGCGCGCAGCTTAGGCCCTGCATATTCAGATAAATAAATCGCGGCAAATAGCCCGGTCGGCACCGCAACGACCAAGGCCACGAAAGACACGTAAAGCGTACCCCACAGCAGTGGCAAAATCCCTAACTCTGAACCGCCGCTAAATTGTGGGTTCCACACGGGTGACGTAAAAAATTCAAGAATAGGATACATCTTAAAAAAATTATAAGCTTCAAACAGCATCGAGGCGATGATGCCAACGGTTGTTAAAATCGCCACCATGGAAGCGGCAACCAGCCCCCAAAGCACAACGGCCTCAACCACATTCCGCGCGCGCATTTGCGCTGAGATACGCCTATAGGCCAACGCAAAGCCCAAAAGGGCGACACTAAGCACACAAACAAACATAACCAACTGTGCTGATTTCGACATTAAACGATAATGACGCGCAGCGTCGAAGACGCTGGGCTGCACTTCTCTGCCCAATGCTACTCCCGCGGTCGCAAGTAAAGCATTGGCGTCAGACTGCGTGGTGTCAAACTTCAGTAGATCTTGCTCTGACAGGCCGCCCAAGGCCATGGCACGGTCGAGCCCCTCGGCTATACGGCGCACGTCGGCCATCACAAGGGTGCGGTTTGAACCTTCAGTAATATCGACAATAGCAATATTGCTGATCACCCGTTGTTCGATGAGTACGGGCTGTAAAAGCGTCCAAGCGCAAAAAACAAAGAAGGCGGGTAGGGCGATGAAAATCGCAACCATCCCACCATAGAAATTTGGCAATGAGTGAAGTTTACGCGCGTCATAGTCTACCATCGACACTGCCCGCGAACGCCCCAGAAAAAATCCACCCAGGGTCAAAAAACCCAAAATCAAGATTAATATGCCAAGGCTCATATTTAAATCCAAAAATGTGCGGGTGGCGAAGAACGCCACCCGCGTTTCAGCTTGTCTTAGTTCAAAGGCGCCATTGGTGTTCCAGCAGCAACCATCGCTTGGGTCGCAGCCAATTCAGGATCAGACACTAAGCCATAAGCGGCCAAAGGGCCGTTTGGACCCGCCATGTCGTCAGACACGAAGAAGTCGATATATTCTTGCAAACCAGGTATCACACCCAAATGCGCATTTTTTACGTAGAAGTAAAGTGGGCGCGACACGGGGTATTTACCCGAAGCAATTGTCTCGGTCGAAGGAACGATGCCTGACATAGTCGCAACGTTCAATTTGTCTGTGTTGTTTTGGTAGAAGGACAAACCAAATACACCGATTGCGTTTCTGTTGGCATCAATGCGCGACAATGTTTCTGTATAGTCGCCATCGATATCAACTGACGCGCCATCAGTGCGCAAAGTCATACAGCCATCATCTTTACCCGCCGCTTTGAACGCTTCTTCTGCGCCCGCGTCTTTACATCCTGCTTCTATCACTTTCACGTCAAATACTTCGCGTGTGCCGTGTTTCGTGCCTGGGATATAAGCAATAATATCTTGTGCTGGGAAAACGGGGTTAACGTCAGACCAAGATTTGTTTGGGTTAGCAACCAAAGTGCCGTCTTTCAAAACTTCAGCCGCCAAAGCGTTAAACCAGTCAGCTGGTGTAAATGCAAATTGTGGGCCGTTGATGTCAGAGGCGAAAACGATACCATCATAACCAATGCGCACTTCCATGATCTCAGTCACGCCATTTGCGGCACAAGTATCGATGTCAGATTGTTTAATGCGTGAAGATGAGTTTGCCACGTCTATTGTGTTTTCACCAACGCCTTCACACAATTTCTTACGACCACCACCTGAACCGCCACCTTCAACCACTGGGGTTGGAAAATCAAAGTTTTCGCCAAATGCTTCGGCAACGATTTCCGCGTAGGGCTTCACAGTGGACGAGCCAGCTGAATGCACATTATCGCGCGCAAAAACGCCCGAGGTAGATACGGCAACTGTGGCAAGTGCAGATACGCTTAATTTGAAGAAAGTCATAACGTCTCCTAATTTCTATGATGTTACTTGCCGACAGATAGGCGTCTTTGATGACAGCAATATGTACTTTTTGTAACAAGCTTATGACAAAGCAATTTGTCACTTAAATTTTATCCAATTTTTTGTAAAATAGAAAAAGCCTTTGTATCATATCATCTTTTTAACGCTATTTCGTTCGCCAAAATCTTTGCGCCGTGCGGTTTGTGATAAAAAATCAAACGTGTTTCGAACAAAAACGCAATTCCATAATCAATTTGTTACAAACTCTGGGCATAAGTTGGGCTCCGTGTCATAAGCTTTTAACATTTAAACTAGGGTCAAAGGGCTGATGGAATCATCACTTTCACAATCTGTCATCACGGGCATCCCACTACCCATCGTTTTGGTGGCGAGCAGCTCACGCGTGACTGCGATGAACCCGCAGGCTGTCCAACTCTTTGGGGATGAATGTTTGGGGCGTCATTTCATTTTGTCGTTTCGCCAACCCCAGTTTTCCCAAGCGCTCGCCACGCTTTTCCAAACGCAAACGCCGCAAGAATGTCGCTATGTGCTGTCAGACCATAATGGCGACGTTACCTTTGTGGTCAACTTTTTTCCGCTTGAGGATCAGGGTGTGATTGGTGCGGTGGTGTCCTTTAAAGATGTAACCGAGAATGAGAAACTAAACCAAATGCGGCGTGATTTTGTGGCCAATGTCAGTCATGAGCTACGTTCACCCCTGACAGCGGTGATGGGCTTTATTGAAACCCTGCGCGGCACCGCGGCGAAAGAGGAAAAGGTCCGCGACCGATTTTTGGGCATCATGCAGCGCGAAGCCGAGCGTATGAACCGTTTGGTACAAGATCTTTTGTCCTTAAGCCGGGTCGAGGCAACCGAGCGTGTGCGCCCAAGCACTACCGTTGATGTGCACACCATCATCGCAAGCGTGGTGAGCGCCTTAGGCCCGATCGCGAACCAAATGAAGATCAAGGTCATCCAATCAGGTCTGTCAATCCCTGCGCAATTGCCCGCTGATCCAGACCAATTAAGCCAAATTTTCACAAATCTAATCGAAAATTCGATCAAATACGGCAAAGAGGGCGGGCAGGTACAGGTCGCCATCACCGCGATTGAGCGAGACCCCCAGTTGGGTCAAGCCGCCTTGCGAATTGATGTGAACGATGACGCAGGCGGCATAGACCCGGTTTATCTACCGCGCTTAACTGAACGCTTTTTCCGAATTGACGAACACCGTTCGCGCGAAAACGGGGGCACGGGGTTGGGGCTGGCCATCGTGAAACATATCGTCAAACGCCATCGCGGCCGTCTGATGATTGAAAGCGAACTCGGCAAAGGCAGCACTTTTAGTGTTATATTGCCAAAAAACTAGCACTTCGTGTCGGATGACGCTGGACAATAGCACCTCCTGCCCTACCATGGGCTTATGAAGTATAAGCCCCCCCGTAGCGCCGTTCGCGCCCTTATTTTACATGAGGACCGCGTACTTTTGGTCAATGCTTTTGCGGATCAGAAATCAAACCTTTGGTGCGCGCCTGGGGGTGGAGTGATTGCGGGCCAGTCATTGCCACAAAATCTCATGCGCGAAGTGTTTGAGGAAACGGGCCTGACCATCGAAGTGGGCGCACCCGCTTTGATCAACGAATTTCACGACCCCAGCAGCGGTTTTCACCAAGTCGAAGTATTCTTTCGCTGCCATATTGTCGAGGGCAAGATAGACCCCAGCTGGCAGGACCCCGAACATGTCGTGACTAGGCGGCGCTTTTTCACGCGTGATGAGCTGGCCTATATTCGCGTCAAACCCTTAGGGCTGGCCCAAGCCGCCTGGGGTCAAGATTGCCAGTATGACCCGCTCGAAGAAATTGTCTTTTAATATATTTGCGCGTCTTTGATCAGCACCCAGTGGCGATGTGACAAAGACCTTAAGGATTTGGCTTTTTGACGATCAGGACCAGTTGATCGGCTTTGGCTTTGCCGATGAACGGGCCACTTATTTGGTGGTGATGCTTTTGGACCAAGATCGGCGTGACCAAGGGCTTCTTATTGGGTGCAACAAAGCCAAGCCAACTCCCGCTTTAATCGGTAATTGATGCGCCAACCACCAATGGAACGGAGCCACACCCAATAGGCTGTTCATGATGCAAATGAATTTCCTTGGCAGTTGTTCGCTTTTAAAACAATATATTACAATAAGATAGCTCGATGATAGACTACGCCTATCGGGGCACTAAGTAGGTATTTATAAAGTCTGTTTCCACAACAAGCACCAAACACTTATCAAAAAAAACTAAGCAAACGTATAATCCATCGCACTCTCCACAACATCCAGAAAGGTCCAACCTTTGTCGAGAATGCGCTGCAATCATATGCACAAGTGACGTCACTTGTGAGTTAAAAAAGGGCGCAGCCTAAGCTGCGCCCTTTCCTTTCAGACCATGAGGTCGGATGATTACATCATGCCGCCCATACCGCCCATGCCGCCCATGCCGCCCATGTCGCCGCCGCCGCCGCCTGATTTTGGCTCTGGCTTGTCAGCGATCATCGCTTCGGTTGTGATCAGTAATGAGGCAACTGATGCCGCATACTCGAGCGCTGTACGCACAACTTTAGCAGGATCGATCACGCCGAATTTGAACATGTCGCCATATTCTTCAGTTTGCGCGTTAAAACCAAAGTTTTTGTCTTTGCTCTCACGCACTTTGCCAGCGACAACCGAACCGTCAACACCAGCATTTTGTGCAACTTGACGCAAAGGTGCTTCCAAAGCGCGGCGCACGATAGCTATGCCCGCAGTTTGATCAGCATTCTCACCAGCAAGACCATCCAAAGTTTTACCCGCTTGAACCAAAGCCACACCACCGCCAACAACAATACCTTCTTGTACAGCAGCGCGAGTTGCATTCAGCGCGTCGTCGACGCGGTCTTTACGTTCTTTCACTTCAACTTCGGTCATACCGCCGACGCGGATAACAGCAACACCGCCAGCCAGTTTGGCCACACGCTCTTGCAACTTTTCGCGGTCGTAATCTGAGGTTGTGTCTTCAATTTGCGCACGGATTTGCGCAACACGGCCAGCAATTTCAGCCTTGTCGCCAGCACCATCAACTATAGTTGTAGTATCTTTGGTGATTGTCACTTTTTTCGCGCGGCCCAACATATCGATGGTCACGTTTTCAAGCTTCATGCCCAAATCGTCAGAGATCACCTGACCACCGGTCAAGATGGCAATATCTTGCAACATTGCTTTGCGGCGATCGCCAAAACCGGGTGCTTTGACCGCAGCAATTTTCAAGCCACCGCGCAATTTGTTCACAACCAAAGTTGCCAAAGCTTCGCCTTCAACATCTTCCGAGATGATGATTAAAGGCTTTTGGCTTTGAATAACGGATTCCAACAAAGGAACCATTGGCTGCAACGATGAGAGTTTTTTCTCATGCAACAAAATGTAGCAATCTTCTAGGTCAGCAACCATTTTGTCAGGATTCGTGACAAAATATGGCGACAAGAAACCACGGTCGAACTGCATGCCTTCAACAACTTCCGTCGCTGTTTCCAGACCTTTGTTTTCTTCAACAGTGATCACGCCTTCGTTGCCGACTTTTTGCATCGCATCAGCGATTTGACGACCAATTTCAGCTTCACCATTAGCAGAGATCGTGCCTACTTGCGCAACTTCAGCCGAGTCAGAAACAGGACGCGCAGCCGCTTTGATCGCAGCAACGACTTTTGCCGTTGCCAAATCGATACCGCGCTTTAGGTCCATTGGGTTCATACCCGCAGCAACGGCTTTCACGCCTTCTTTGATGATGGCTTGTGCCAACACAGTTGCGGTCGTGGTGCCGTCGCCTGCTTCGTCATTCGTGCGCGAAGCGACTTCTTTAACCATCTGTGCGCCCATGTTTTCAAAGCGATCTGAAAGTTCGATCTCTTTGGCAACGGTAACACCGTCTTTGGTGATACGAGGTGCGCCGAATGATTTTTCAATAACAACATTGCGGCCTTTTGGACCCAAAGTTACTTTTACAGCATCCGCAAGGATGTTTACGCCGCGCAACATACGGTCACGGGCGTCGGTGTCAAATCTGACTTCCTTAGCAGCCATTTGCTTGCTCCAGTTTATTTAAAATTACGGTTAAGAAAGATGCCCCTTCATAAAGAGAGGGCCTGCGCTTTTAGGAAATGATTCCCAAAATGTCGCTTTCTTTCATGATAAGAAGTTCTTTACCTTCAAGTGTGACTTCGGTGCCTGACCATTTGCCAAACAACACGCGATCACCAGCTTTTACGCCCATCGGGATTAATTCGCCCGAATCTTTGCGCGCGCCAGCCCCACAGGCGATAACTTCGCCCTCAGCAGGTTTTTCTTTTGCGGTGTCCGGGATGATTAGACCACCTTTGGTCTTTTCTTCGCCTTCAATGCGGCGGACCAATACGCGGTCTTGCAGCGGTGTAAATGCCATCTGAAAACTCTCCTTAGGTTTCAGGTTAAATCCTATTAGCACTCACCTAGCGTCAGTGCTAACAATGGGTATTTAGTTATGCCCCTTCCCCATGTCAACAACCCCAAGTATAAAAATTTTTAACCGGAACGGGGCGCAGCATACAGCATTTTATAGTCGCTCAGGCGTGACAATGACAGTGTCATGACCTATAAGGCGGCCAGCAGTAATCCACGGATAGACCATGATTAAGATTTTCGGACATAAGGCCCCAGACACAGACAGCACAGGCTCTCCAATAATTTGGGCTTGGTATTTAAACGAGATCAAAAAAACACCAGCGCAGGCTATTTTGTTGGGCAGCCCAAACATGGAAGCTGACTTCGTATTGCGACATTGGGGTCTGGAGAAACCTGCCATCATTCAAGAGATTTCGCCTAATGAACCTATAATCATTGTCGACACGAACAATCCTGCTGAATTGCCTACCTCGGTGAATGATGCGACGATTTTGGCCATCATTGACCACCATCTGTTGGTTGGGGGCCTTAAATCCAAAAACCCGATCGAAGTGACGATGCGCCCCTTGGCGTGCACAGCCACGATAATGCATGATCTGATAGGTGTAGATCTTGCGCTTGCCCCACCCGCAATTAAAGGCATGATGTTGTCTTGCATTTTGTCGGACACGCTGCTGTTTCGTTCGCCGACCACAACCAACCATGATCGCGCAGTGGCCGAAGCTTTGGCAGCAGAGCTTGGAGTGAACATGACGGATCTGGCCGATAAAATGTTTGCGGCCAAATCCGACATTTCGGCCTTTAGCGATGCCGCCCTTTTGCGGATGGATTCCAAAGAATATCAAGTTGCTGACAAAAAACTACGCATTTCGGTGTTAGAGACTACCTCTCCCAATATTGTACTTGAGCGTAAACTCTCACTGATGCAGGCCATGCCTTTGGTTGCAGCCGAAGATGGCGCAGATCAGGTCTTGCTGTTCGTAGTCGATATTTTGCGCGAAGAAGCAACTCTATTGGTGCCAAATGCTCTGGTGGCTGAAATGGCGCGGGCCTCATTTGGGGCGTTGGTAACGGGTGACACCGTCACGCTGCCAGGCATCATGTCACGCAAAAAGCAGATCATCCCTGCGCTTAAATTATAACCCCGAAATGTCCCAAATAATTCAATATTTGTCTAATATCTCAGCGCAATATGACGCGGTTTTTTGCGACCTTTGGGGATGCTTACACAATGGACATACCCCCTTTCCAGCTGCAGTTAGCGCGCTGCAAACCTATCGACGGGCGGGCGGCACCGTGATTTTGGTGACAAATTCACCCCGCCCCAGTGCCAGCGTCAAGGCACAGCTTGATGGAATGCACGTTCCCCAAGATTGCTATGATGCAATTGCAAGCTCGGGTGATGCCGCGCAATTTGGATTTTATGGGGGAGCTGCGGGTCAAAAAGTCTATCACATAGGACCACCCCACGATGTGGGGTTTTTTACCAGCGTCAGCGCTGAGTTAAATGTTTTTATGGCACAAAACCCAACCATTGAGCGCGTAGATTTTGACGCCGCCCAAGGCATCGTTTGCACTGGGCCATTCAATGATGCCGTCGACACGCCTGAAGATTACCGCGACCAATTCGCAAAAGCGATTTCCCGCAATATGCCGATGCTATGCGCCAATCCTGATATTATCGTTGATCGAGGAGATCAGCGTATATATTGCGCAGGGGCCTTGGCCGCGCTTTATTCCCAGATGGGTGGGCTATCCCTTTATTATGGCAAACCCCATGCACCAATTTACGATCTGGCACGACGCCGACTATCCCAACTTCAGCCCGACCTAAAGTCGCCGCGCGCGCTCGCCATCGGCGACGGGATCGACACCGATATTTTAGGGGCAATGTATCAGGGTATTGATAGCCTTTTCATCACCTCTGGGATAGCAGCAGGAAATTTTGGCGCCAATACTCAAAATCCTGAGGCCGCACTTCTTACCCCGTGGCTTGCCGCCCAAGATCGCACAACAACTTTTTCGATTGGCTTTTTGCGTTAGACTGGCCCAAGGGGGACGGCACTTGAAATATAGACGGCGCTAGGCGATACCAAACACCAAGATATATATTGCCCGCGTTACTCGGGCCAAAGGCCAATTGGAATATGCAGATTTACCGCCAATTATTAGGCCTTGCGGCCAAGGACAAAGGGGCGTCTTGCGCCTTAGGTAATTTTGACGGTGTGCATTTAGGCCATCAATCGGTACTGGATGTCGCACGCGTACATGGGCCCTTAGGCATCATCACATTTGAACCTCACCCAAGAGCCTTCTTCAACCCCACTAATACGGCTCCATTTCGCTTGATGAACGCCAAAGCTCGGACGCATGAAATGGCGCGGCTGGGTGTTAAAAATCTTTATGAGCTGCCCTTCAACACAGAAATGGCGGCCCTGTCACCGCGCGACTTTGCCAAACTGATTTTGCAAGAGGGCCTGGGCGTGTCACATGTGGTTGTGGGGGCGGACTTTTGTTTTGGTGCCGGGCGCTCTGGGCGGGCCAAAGATTTGGTTTCGCTGGGTAAAGAATTTGGTTTTGGCGTCACGGTTTCTCAGCTTTTGCACACCTCTGGGGCCGAAATTTCCTCGACCGCTATTCGCCAAGCGTTAAAAGAGGGCGATCCCCAACTCGCACAACAAATGCTGGGTCACCCTCACCGAATTGAAGGGCCTGTCATTCATGGCGAAAAACGGGGTCGCGACTTGGGTTATCCCACAGCCAATATGGCAGTAAACGACCTTCACCTGCCAAAGTTCGGCGTTTATGCGGTGTTGGTTGACGTGTTGACTGGTCCGTTTGAGGGCAGCTACAAAGCTGCCTCCAGCCTTGGCGTGCGGCCGATGTTTGGCAAAAACCAACCTAATTTGGAAAGTTTCCTTTTCGATTTTTCGGGCGATCTTTACGGCGCAGAGCTATCGGTGGCATTTGTCGCCTATTTGCGCCCCGAACTAAAGTTTGACGGGCTGCAAGAATTGCGTGATCAAATGGCCAAAGACTGCGCACAAGCGCGCACAATATTGGAGCCCCTATGACCGAAACCATGCGCCCGAAATTTTGGGAAACCCTTCCTCTTGAAGCATTGACCCATAACGAATGGGAGGCACTTTGCGATGGCTGCGGCAAATGCTGCCTGAATAAACTTGAGTTTGAAGATACTGGCGAAGTGGCCTTTACACGTTTGGCGTGCCAGCTTTTAGATGGAGAAACCTGCCGTTGCAAAAACTATGAAAATCGACGTGATTTTGTTCCAGACTGTGTGCAAGTTACGCCAGAGCGGTTGCCTAACATTGTCTACTGGCTGCCACGCACATGTGCTTATCGGCGCCTCCACGAGGGCAAACCACTTTTAGACTGGCATCCGCTTATTTCAGGCACAACACAATCAGTACATGATGCACGCATTTCGGTGCAGGGCTGGACGCTGCCTGAAACATCGGTCCCGACTGAGAATTGGGAAGATTACCTAATAGAGGAGACGCCCTAATGTTTTTCGCGTCAGACAATACCGCACCAGTCGCACCCGAAGTTTGGGCCGCGATGGCAGCAGTGAATGAGGTGCAAACCAAATCTTACGGAGCCGATCCGATGATGGGGGCGCTTACACTCCAGATGCGCCACTTGTTCGAAGCACCCACAGCTACCACATATTTGGTCCCTACAGGCACTGCAGCAAATGCACTGAGTTTGGCCTTGCAAACTCC
>DPZQ01000025.1:12534-14084 GCA_003536295.1 Rhodobacter sp.
CCGCATGGAAAAATGACGCCGGAATCCCTCCGCCGCACCATTGAGGCTAGTGGACTTGGCGGCGTTCACAGCGTGCAGAGAGGCCTTGTCTCATTGACCAATGTAACCGAATCGGGCACGGTCTATCAACTAGATGAGGTCAAAGCCTTAACCCGCGTGGCAAAAGAATTTGGGCTGCCCTGCCATATGGACGGCGCACGCTTTGCTAATGCTTTGGTGGCCACAAATGCTAAAGCCGCAGATATGACATGGCGCGCGGGCATTGATATTTTGTCTTTTGGCGGCACCAAGAATGGCCTTATGGGCGTCGAAGCGGTGGTCTTGTTTCACCCCCATCAGGCGTGGGAGTTCGAACTGCGGCGCAAACGCGCAGGGCATTTAATGTCGAAACACCGTTTTATGTCTGCCCAAATGCAAGCCTATCTGCAAGACGATCTTTGGCTAAATCTTGCCAAACGCGCCAATGACAGCGCTGCAGACTTGGTACAGGCCATGGGTAAACTGCCCTATGTAACCTTCGATCACCCCACCGATGCCAACATCATTTTCGCCCGTTGGCCTCGTAAATTCCACCAAATTCTACACGATGCGGGGGCCTATTATTATTTAAATGACGGCGAAACCCTAATGGGTGGGGGCGACGATGTTTTGGGGGCGCGGCTTGTGTGCTCGTGGGCGACGGCAAAGGCGGATATTGATCATTTCGGGCGCATCCTTGCAGGTCATTGAGTTCCTGCTTTGAAGATGTCCACAAAAGATTACAAATCTTAGATAATTGGCTGCTGATTGGTTTTCAAAAGCACCTCACAGTGCTAGGGATATTCCAAGTTTGAAGAATCCTTTTTGCTCTAGGCAAGGAACTGATATGTCTGTAATGGCCGAACCCAAACTGATCTCTGGAACTGCTAATCTTGATCTTGCCAAATCGATCGCCAGACGTATGTCGATGCATCGTGGCATGTCGGTGAGTTTGGTCGACACGAGGGTCGAACGTTTCAACGATCAGGAAATTTTTGTTGAGGTGTATGAGAATGTGCGTGGCGAAGATATGTATATCATTCAGCCCACATCCAACCCCGCTAATGATAATTTGATGGAGCTGTTGATCATCGCTGATGCGCTGCGCCGTTCCTCTGCGGCGCGCATCACAGCCGTCATCCCATATTTCGGCTATGCACGCCAAGATCGCCGCGCCAAGGCCCGCACTCCAATTTCCGCGAAGCTTGTGGCCAATTTGCTGACCGAAGCTGGCATTGACCGCGTTTTGACGCTAGACCTTCACGCCGCGCAAATTCAGGGCTTTTTTGATGTGCCCGTTGATAACCTTTACTCCGCGCCGATCTTTGCCTTGGATATTGAGCATAACTTCAAAGGCGATATGGATAATTTGATGGTGGTTTCGCCCGACGTAGGCGGCGTATCACGCGCCCGCGAGATTGCCAAACGCATCAAAGCGCCGATGGCCATTGTCGATAAACGCCGCGAAAAAGCGGGTGAGATTGCCGAAATGACAGTTATTGGTGATGTTGCTGGCAAGAAATGTATCATCG
>DPZQ01000163.1 GCA_003536295.1 Rhodobacter sp.
ATCTTTAGGGGTTGCACCTTCAGGCACATGCACATGGATGTCAGAACTTTCAAATTTGGTCGGTTTGACGCCAATTTCAGGACTGATCGAGCGCACAAAACTGCTCGCTGCATCAATTGATTCTTTCATCACATCGCCCAACTTCCCGGTCGTTTTCATACGACCCTTGCCAGGCAAACGCAGTGCTTCGATGTGTAAAAGTTCACCCCCAACAGAAGTCCAAGCAAGGCCCGTGACAACGCCCACTTGATCAGTTTTTTCGGCCAAACCATGACGGTACCTTTTGACCCCCAAAAAGCTTTCTAAATTATCAACTGTGACCTGCACAGATTTTTGTGCACCCTTGACTATTTCAGTCACCACTTTGCGAGCCAATTTCGCCAATTCACGTTCCAAATTACGTACTCCAGCTTCGCGAGTATAGCTCCGGATGACGTCCATCAACGCACCGTCGTCAATTGAAAACTCACCTTTTTTCAAGGCGTGGTTTTTAACCTGTTTTTCAACCAAATGCCCTTTAGCAATTTCGCGCTTTTCGTCTTCTGTATAGCCAGACAGCGGAATGATTTCCATCCGGTCAAGTAAAGGCCCGGGCATATTATAGGTGTTAGCCGTGGTCAAAAACATGACATTTGAAAGGTCGTATTCGACCTCCATATAGTGGTCTGTAAACGTGCTATTTTGTTCAGGATCAAGAACTTCCAACATCGCGGAGGCAGGATCGCCACGAAAATCCTGGCCCATTTTATCAATTTCATCAAGTAAAATCAAAGGATTGGTTGTTTTTGCTTTTTTCAAAGCTTGAATGATCTTACCTGGCATCGACCCTATATAGGTGCGCCGATGTCCGCGGATTTCTGATTCGTCGCGTACACCACCCAGTGAGATGCGAATAAACTCGCGCCCTGTTGCCTTTGCAACCGAACGACCAAGCGATGTTTTTCCAACCCCAGGAGGGCCTACCAGACAAAGAATAGGCCCCTTCATCTTAGCCGAGCGGGCCTGAACGGCCAGATATTCAACAATACGTTCCTTGACTTTTTCAAGCCCGTAATGGTCATTGTCCAGAACAATTTGTGCCGCCTTAAGGTCTTTTTTAACACGCGATTTAACGCCCCATGGCACGCCCAAGAGCCAATCCAAATAATTACGGACCACTGTCGACTCGGCTGACATGGGTGACATGGATTTTAGTTTTTTAACTTCACCTTCAGCTTTTTCACGCGCTTCTTTTGACAGGGCGGTTTTACGAATCCGCTCCTCTAGTTCAGCAATTTCATTTTGCCCTTCGTCACCGTCGCCCAATTCTTTTTGAATGGCTTTCATTTGCTCATTCAAATAATATTCGCGCTGGGTGCGCTCCATTTGGGTTTTGACACGGGTTTTGATCTTTTTCTCGACCTGTAACACCGACATTTCGCCTTGCATATGGCCATAGACCTTTTCAAGACGCTCGGAAATATCCAACGTTTCAAGAAGCGTTTGCTTCTGCGCTACTTCAATACCCAGATGCCCAGCTACCAAGTCCGCCAAACGGGCAGGATCATTCGCGTCAGATACGGCTGAAAGCGCCTCTTCGGGGATGTTTTTTTTGATCTTGGCGTAACGTTCAAACTCATCGGCTACACCGCGCACCAAAGCTTCGGTTACGCTTTGATCACCGTCGACCTCATGAAGCACTTCGGCTTCTGCTTCAAAAAAACTGGGATTTGACACGAATTTGGTGATGGCGACGCGGGTCTTACCCTCGACTAAGACTTTGACGGTGCCATCTGGCAATTTCAAAAGCTGCAAAACATTGGCCAAAACGCCAGTGCGATATATACCGTCATCCGCAGGATCATCAACCGACGCGTCCATCTGGCTGGATAAAAGAATCTGGCGGTCTTCAGCCATCACCTCTTCCAAGGCCCGCACAGATTTATCGCGCCCTACAAATAAAGGCACCACCATATGAGGAAACACCACAATATCCCGCAACGGCAAGACAGGATAGGATGTTGATTTTGCACTGGTCATAATAATTCCTTTCGTTGGCAAAAAACAGATCCATAAGGAAATCTATTTTTCCCGAACCTAATAGGTGGGGTGGGCGAGCCACTGTGTCAAGCAAGTGACCGCCAAAATGTCCGCCTTTTTAAGGCGGTGCAAGGCCAATTTACAAACCATCTCCAGTTAAATCATATGTCTTAAGTTTCCTTAAAGCGGTTCAATATCGCCTTGTGCACGCACCGAGTGAAACTGGGCCACAAAGGTTTTCAAATTTTGTGCCACAATCGCATCGCGTAGGCCCTGCATCAATTCTTGGTAATAATGTAAATTGTGCCATGTCAGCAACATTGAGGAAATGATCTCTTGCGCCTTAAACACATGATGCAGATAGGCGCGCGAATAGTTTTGACAAGTCGGACAGGTGCAATTTTCATCCAGCGGACGCGGGTCATCCATATGACGGGCGTTTTTTATATTAACCACACCAAAGCGCGTAAAAAGCTGCCCCGTGCGCC
Source organism: Rhodobacter sp. (assembly GCA_003536295.1). Lineage (GTDB taxonomy): Bacteria > Pseudomonadota > Alphaproteobacteria > Rhodobacterales > Rhodobacteraceae > UBA10365. The sequence continues at coordinate 2,508 of DPZQ01000163.1, forward strand.
CCGAGCGTGACGGTAAAACGCAGTCCATCATATCAATGCCCCGCTCAACCGCGCCCACAATATCACCGGGCTTGCCCACACCCATCAAATAGCGTGGCTTATCGACAGGCAACATGTCAGGCGCATAGTCCAGCACCTTAAACATCGCCTCTTGCCCCTCACCAACCGCCAAACCACCGACGGCATAGCCATCAAAGCCAATCTCAGTAAGCCTTTGCGCCGATTCTAGCCGTTGATCTTGATAGACCGAGCCTTGCTGAATACCAAAAAGCGCATATCCTTGTCTTTTGCCGAAGGCTGCTCGTGATCGCGCGGCCCACCGCATCGACAGCTCCATAGAGGTGCGGGCCGTCTTTTCATCGGCAGGAAAGGGCGTACATTCATCAAAACACATCACAATGTCTGATCCCAAAAGCTTTTGGATCTCCATCGAGCGTTCGGGGCTTAGAAAATGTGCCGAACCATCGATATGGGATTTAAACTTGACCCCCTCTTCCGACATTTTGCGCAGAGCGTTCAAACTCATCACCTGAAACCCGCCCGAATCCGTCAAAATAGGCCCTTGCCAATTCATAAACCGGTGCAGGCCCCCAAGCGCTGCGATACGCTCGGCTGTGGGACGCAGCATCAGGTGATAGGTATTGCCCAGCAAAATATCAGCACCCGTCATACGGACATTTTCGGGCAGCATGGCTTTCACAGTCGCGGCCGTGCCTACTGGCATGAAAGCGGGCGTGCGAATGTTGCCGCGCGGGGTAGAGATGACACCCGTGCGCGCGCCTTGATCAGTGCCCTTTAGGGTAAAGGTAAAATTCTGTGCCATTTGCGCCCTTTTATTTTGCGCTTGATCTTACAATTCGGCAGCAATCACAAGGGCTGACACTTTAGCGCTGGTCGTAATAAAGGCCAACCACATGTTCCGCCTCAGCAAAAAACAGCCAACGCGCCACGCAAGCTCCGCATAAATGCGACAAAAGTCCAAGCCCACGTGCTATATCGCCCCCCTGACCCGCCGCAATCAAAAGCATCGGCACAAAGCACGCCAAAACAACGGCAATCACCCGCAATTTCATCCGATGTTTGCGCCCAACCACATAGATCATTTCGCGCATCAAATAGTTTTCCGATGTATGCCCCGCCTCAAACAGGCGCAGCGCGCCCATATGACCCAAGCCCGTGGCTTTCGCGATTGTTTGCGCGCGAGCGGGAAATTGACTATCACCAATCCAAAAGCCCACAATCAATACCAAAGCCAACAGTCCCAGCCCCATAAGCGCCTGCCCCAGTTGGCCCAGCACAATCAGGCCCCCAGCCGCCATAAAACTGGCAAACATAAGGGGCACGCAAGCATGGTTCCAGCGCGGCACACTTTGAAGTTGCGCATATATCATCGAGGTGGTGAAAACCGTCATGACCGCTAAAAGCCCGCCAATGGGGCCAAAAACGGACCAGATAGGTAAGCCAAAGATCGCACCAAGCGCTGCGGGCGCCAAACAAAAAAGTGTGGTTAATGCTCCGATCCCCTCACGGGAAAGCCAGCTGCTTTTCCATTGGCTAAAGGCTCGCCAAGCGCGCTGTGGATTGCCCAAATGCGTAACTGAGGCCAAAAGCCCCACCACCGCAAACCCGTAACCCAAGCCCCAAAGAAAAAAGGCGCTCCATCCTTGGGCCCCGGAACAGCCAAAGCCCAAAAGCGCCAATAGCCCAAACCCAAAGCCCGAGAAGACAGTAAATATAATAACAGAAGCAGCTGGATTCATGAAATTTTTCCTAAAATCCGATCAAGCCAACCGGCAAAGCCCTTGGCCTCAATATCCAAAAGAGGTGCCAAAAGTGATGCTTGGTCGGGACGCGCACTTTGGCGGTCCTTTAGTCTTGGGGGCAGATATTTATTGGTGGGCTTGGTGCCCAGATCTGGCATCAAATTATAACCGCCGCGCGCTGTGACCAACTGACTGACCTTTGAATTTGGGTCTCCCAAATCACCAAAATGGCGCGCGCCAGTCGGACAAGTGCGCACGCAGGCGGGTTCGCGGTCAATCGGTTGAAGATTTTCATTGTAAATACGGTCAACACATAGCGTGCATTTCTTCATCACTCCCGCATCAGCATCCATTTCGCGCGCACCATAAGGGCAAGCCCAAGCGCACAGGCCGCAACCAATGCAAGCGTCTTCATTGACCAGCACAATCCCATCTTCCACCCGCTTATAGCTGGCCCCCGTTGGACAAACTGTCACACAAGGCGCGTCGTCGCAATGCAAGCAAGAGCGGGGGAAGTTCACAATTTGTGCAGGCGCGTCAAGAGGTTGTGCCTCATAACTGTGGACACGGTTTAAGAACACACCGTTTGGCGCCTCACCATAGGCCTCTTGATCTGATAGCGGGGCGCCATAGCCTTGGTCATTCCAGCCTTTGCAAGCGGTTACACAGGCCTGACAGCCCACACATGTGTCTAGATCGATCACAAGTCCCAGCTTTTTATCGGTTAAACTTGGTAAGCAGGTCATTTTACCCCCATCGAATAAGGATCTTGCAGTGGCGCAAAATCGGGCAGGCTTTGGCCGTTTTCTCCCTTTGCGGGGAGGGCGATACGCTCGATTTTGACGCGCAGGTCAAACCAAGCCGCCTGCCCCGTGATCGGGTCAGAATTGGAGTAGCGCATCCCATCATCTTTTTCGGGCAAAAGCTCTGAGATCAGATGATTAAGCAAAAAGCCGCGCGTGGCCTCGGGCGCTTTGGGGTCAAGTGCCCAAGCGCCTTTACGTTTTCCTATCGCATTCCAAGTCCAAACCGTGTGATCATTAAGCGCGGCCATCAGCGCCACAGGCAAGGTAATTACGCCATTGGGCGAAGAAAGCCGCGCCCAATCCCCATCTGAAAACCCATGCTCGCACCAAATTTTACCTGAAACATAAAGCGGATTATGTCCATGAATTTGGCGCAACCAACTGTTTTGCGCACCCCAAGAATGGTACATTGCCATCGGCCTTTGGGTCAGCGCGTGCAGCGTATAGCCTTTGGACTCAGCCTCATGTAACGGGGCGTAATAGATTGGCAAAGGATCCATCTTTTGCGCAATTTGTGCGCGCAGATGTTCGGGGGGTTGCGCTGCGCCATGCCCCTCGGCTGCCAGTTGAAAATGTCGCATTTCCTCACAGTATATATTAAAAACATATGGTTGCGGCTTATCATAAAGCCCAACCTTCACCGCCCAGTCTTGATAGGCTTGGTTCCAAGGTTTAAAATAGCGCGCATTGTCGGGCACATGGGCCTGATAAAAGCCTCCCCCCTCAATATAGCGATCCAGCTGCTCGGGGTTGGGCGCACCCCGCCCCTCATCTTGCCCCAAAGCGCCGCGGTAACCCATCAAAGGACCAATGCCCGCGCGCCGTTGGTGGTGCACTATATAATCAGCATAATCTTTGTATAGAGGCCCGCCCTCGGGCGTAACAAACCCCGGCAAGCCAAGCCGCGCACCAAGATCAATCAGCACAGTTTGAAAGGGGCGCACATCACGTTCAGGTTCGATCACAGGCCAGCGAATTGCATCACCCGCCGCATCAGGTTCGGAAATTGGTCTGTCTAGCAAACTGATACAGTCGTGACGCTCTAAATAGGTCGTGTCTGGCAAAATCAAATCCGCATAGGCCACCATCTCTGAATTAAAGGCATCGGAGTAGATGATCCGCGGAATTTTATATTCACCGGTTTCAAGATTCTTATCGGTTAACATGCGGATGGTCTCCGACGTATTCATCGAAGAATTCCAGGCCATGTTGGCCATGTACATGAACAGAACGTCGATACCGTAGGGATCGCGTGCATGCGCGTTCGAGATCACCATGTGCATCAGCCCGTGCGCCGACAGTGGCGCGTCCCAGGAAAATGCCTTGTCGATGCGCTGCGCGGTCTCGCCATCGGCTTCGAGCAGCAGGTCTTC
>DPZQ01000097.1 GCA_003536295.1 Rhodobacter sp.
TGACCAATTTAGAAAATCCAAATCATGAGATCGCAAAAATTGTCCGCACTGGCCTGCCAAAATCGACATGCACCGCACTCGCTTTACATCGGCCAATTTGGTGCCTTTAACGGCCAAGAGACTGATTTGCACCCTCACAAAGGTCTCATCAATGATATGAAGGCCACTTTCTGGCAAAAGTGAATGAACATCTGCGACCCGCCCATAAGTCGAATTTTCCACCGCCAGCATCGCCAAGTCGACTGCACCGCTTTTGCATAAGTCAATTGCTTGTTGGAATGTGGAGCACGGTACCGCTTCCATATCTGGACGTGAAAGGTGGCAAGCCTGATGCGAATAGGCGCCTAAATCTCCCTGAAATGCGATACGACCGGTCATTATGCCCTCATTTTTATAAAAAACCCTCATATAGAGGCAATTGGTCGCGTTAGTACACCTTGAATCCTCTGGTGGGAAGCGTGTAGATAGGCAAAAAATAACCCTGAAGTAGGACACAGCATGTTCGACACGATGACATTCACCAAAGTTGTAGGCGCCGTTTGTGGTTCGCTTTTGTTGTTTTTATTAGGTTCTTGGGCCTCAGAATCGATTTATTCGATGCATGGCGAAGGCCATGGCGGCGAAGAAGCACAGGCTTATGTAATTGATACTGGTGCGGAAGCTGCAGAATCTGAAGTTGCAGATGCTGGTCCCTCATTTGATGAGCTGTTCGCTGCCGCGGATGCGGGCGCAGGCGAAAAAGTCTTTGCCAAATGTAAAGCCTGCCATAAAATGGATGGCGCTGACGGCACGGGTCCTCATCTGAACGGTGTTGTTGGGCGCGGCAAAGCGGCGGTTGCAGGCTTTGGCTATTCGGCCACTTTGGTTGGAATGCAAAGCGACGTATGGTCTCCAGCTAATCTTGATGGTTTTTTGACCAATCCTAAAAAGTATGCACCTGGCACAAAAATGAGTTTTGCGGGCCTGCCTAAAGCACAAGATCGCGCTAACTTGATAGCTTGGCTTCAAGCCACGAATTGATTGATCAAACGCAGATATAAAAGGGCCGCCCATCGGGGCGGCCCTTTTATTTTTCCAAAATGGCACTTATTGCAAATTCGCAACTTGCGAAACCATTGGTTGCTGCCTTAGTTTCATAAGAGAAGTTCTCATTAGATCGAGGTGTCTCATGTCCAAAAGCAAATTCAAAGCAGTTGCTAAAACACAAAATTCGCACCAAGCCCGTCAAGCTTTTGGTCTACTGAGTTTGGCGCTGATTGGCCTTTTTGTTTTAAGCGGTGCGAAAGTGGTTTTATCGAAAGATCTGATCAAGGCGCATGGCATCTCGACTTTTGGGGATTTGAAATATGGTGGTGACTTTACCCATTTAGACTACGTAAACCCCGATGCGCCAAAAGGTGGCTATATCTCGGAATGGACTCAGGGCGGATTTGATTCCATGAACCCATTTTCGCTTAAAGGCCGGGCGGGGGCCATGTCATCGACGATGTTAGAAAGCCTTCTTGCGGGGACATCAGATGAGATTGGGGCATCTTATTGTTTGATTTGTGAGACGATGGAATATCCGCAAGATCGTTCGTCGGTGATTTTCAATCTGCGCAAGGATGTTACCTTTTCAGACGGCACTCCACTGACGGCCGATGATGTAATTTTTTCCTTTGAGACTTTTTTGAGCAAAGGCCTTACCGATTTTCGTACTGTTTTATCGGAACAGGTTGAATCAGCGCGTGCCCTTGATCCTTACCGTGTCGAATTCACCTTTACCCAAGGTAAGCCAACCCGCGATTTGCCCGCCGATATGGGGGGCCTGCCGATCTTTTCAAAGGCCCATTATCAATCCAATGGGCTTGACCTAGAAGAGTCAAGTATGACCCCTCTTTTGGGGAGCGGCCCCTATGTGCCTGACCGCGTCATTGTTGGTCAAACATTGAGCTATAAGCGCAATCCAAACTATTGGGGTGCCGTGCATCCTTTGATGAAGGGCACCAATAATTTTGATGAAATACGCATAGAATATTTCTCCGATGGCAATGCTGCGTTTGAGGCTTTTAAAGCGGGAACATATACGTTTCGCAACGAAAATTCGTCAAAATCTTGGGCCACCTCTTATGATTTTCCAGCCCTTGAGGCGGGCCATGTCGTCAAGGCTGAGCTGCCCTCGGGCGACAAAGCCTCAGGGCAGGCCTTTTTGTTCAATTTGCGGCGCGAAAAATTCCAAGACCTGCGCGTACGTGAAGCGATTGCTTTGATGTTCAATTTTGAATGGTCGAATGAAACTTTGTTTTATGGGCTTTATGCGCGGATTAATTCGGTTTGGGAAAACACCTGGCAGGCAGCTGAAGGCGTGCCCCGATTGGCGGAACTTTCCCATCTACAACCTTTGGTTGATGCGGGTTTGTTGCAACCCACAATATTAACTAATACGGCGATTAACGGAGATGTTTCGGGCGCCAAGCAGCTTGATCGTGGTAATTTGCGCAAGGCCAGCGCTTTACTTGATGCCGCAGGCTGGGCGGTTGGCTCCGACGGAATGCGCGCAAATGCGGTGGGTGAAAAGCTGCGGGTTGAGTTTTTGAACGACAGCCCTGCCTTTGACCGCGTGATCTTGCCCTACGTCGAAAATCTTAAAGCCCTGGGAATTGATGCCATGATGACCAAGGTCGACGACGCGCAATATACGGACCGCACGCGCCCGCCCTCATATGATTTTGACATCATCTCATCGAGAGCTAGATCAGGTTATTTTTCAGGGTCGGAGCTAAAACAGTTCTATGGTTCACAAACGGCGGATGTGTCGGCCTTTAATGTGATGGGCCTTAAAAGCGCCGCGGTCGATCGTCTGATCGACGATGTGATGGCCGCCACTAGCAAACAGGCCTTGACCGATGCGACCATGGCGCTGGACCGTGTGCTTAGGGCCGAACGGTTTTGGGTTCCTCAGTGGTATAAAAACAAACATACCGTCGCTTATTATGACCAGTATGAACATCCCCAAACCCTGCCTCCTTATGCTTTGGGTGAGTTGGATTTTTGGTGGTTTAACCCTGAAAAAGCCGCAAAATTAAAGTCACAGGGGGCGTTGCGTTAATGACGCTCGATCTTTTAGGGCAAGGTGGGGAGGCATGACGGCATACCTTTTGCGGAGGCTATTATTGGTCATTCCAACGCTGATTGGCATCATGGTGATCAATTTTGCGCTGACACAATTTGTGCCAGGTGGACCTGTTGAGCAGGTGCTTGCGCGCCTAGAGGGTGAGGGGGATGCTTTTTCTGCCATCACAGGCGGTGGAAATGACGCGGCAATGGGCCAAGATCAGGGCATGGCAGATGAACGTTACATCGGTTCGCGCGGGTTGCCTCCCGAGTTTATTGACGATCTTGAACGTCAGTTCGGCTTCGCCCGCATTATTTGTGAAGAAGGGTTCACAGGCAAACCATCGACCAAGGTCCCCGAATGCTACAAAGAAACGATCGGCGTTTTTGAGCGCTTTACAATTATGATGAGCAACTATGCGAGGCTTGATTTTGGGGAAAGTTATTTCAGGTCTATTGGGGTCTTAGAGCTTGTGCTAGAGAAAATGCCTGTCTCGATCAGTCTGGGGCTTTGGTCAACGCTTTTGGCCTATATGATTTCTATTCCCTTAGGCATTCGAAAAGCGGTCCGCGACGGATCGCAGTTTGACACATGGACTAGTGGTGCAATCATTATTGGCTATGCTATCCCTGGCTTTTTGTTCGCAATTGTTTTGCTGGTGGTCTTTGCTGGCGGTTCATATGTGCGGTGGTTTCCGTTGCGGGGCCTAACCTCGGACGGATTTGTCGATATGTCGCTCTTTGGCAAGGCGGTTGATTATCTGTGGCACATCACTTTGCCGGTTCTTGCTTCGACCATCTCGGCTTTTGCTACGCTGACTTTGCTGACCAAAAACAGTTTTTTGGATGAGATCCGCAAACAATATGTCATGACCGCCCGCGCTAAAGGCCTAAGCGAAAAATCTGTGCTTTATGGCCATGTCTTTCGCAATGCGATGTTGATTGTTATTGCCTCATTTCCTGCGGTATTTATCGGGGTCTTTTTTGGGGGCAGCTTGATTATCGAGACGATATTTTCGTTAGATGGACTGGGCCGTTTGGGCTTTGAAGCGGCAGTGTCGCGTGATTATCCTGTTGTTTTTGGAACGCTTTTTGTCTTTGGGCTTTTGGGATTGGTGGTGGGTATCATCTCAGATCTGATGTATGTCTGGATTGATCCGCGTATTGATTTTGAAGGCCAAGGTTAGCATGCCCTTATCCCCCATTCAGGCGAGACGTTGGCGCAATTTCAAATCCAACAAGCGGGCTTTTTGGTCTTTGGTCTTGTTTAGCTTTCTTTTCGTGCTGTCGCTTTTCGCCGAGCTGTTGGCCAACGACAAGCCTCTTTTGGTGCAGTATAGAGGCGATTTTTATGTGCCTTTCGCCAAATTTTATCCCGAAACAACGTTTGGCGGCGATTTCCTCACTGAGGCCGGCTACCGTGATGTTGAAGTTCGCTGCTTGATTTCCTCGGGCGGTAGTGACGCCTGTTGGGATGACCCTGATACTATCTGGGCCGAGGCGCGCGACAACGGCAGTGTCGAGGGGCAACCCATTGCGCAAGGCTGGGTGCTTTGGCCTCCAATTCCCTATTCTTATAACAGCATCAACAGTTTGGGGCGTGCAGCTCCAAGCCCGCCTGATGCTGATCATTGGCTTGGTACCGACGATACCGCGCGCGACGTTTTGGCGCGGGTCATTTATGGGTTTCGTTTGTCAGTGTCTTTTGCGCTGATTGTGACGCTGTTCACCTCGATCATCGGGATCACTGCGGGGGCGGTGCAAGGTTATTTTGGTGGACTGATTGATTTAATTTTTCAGCGCGTGATTGAGCTCTGGGGGGCCACCCCAAGCCTTTATGTGATTATCATAGTAGCTGCGATGTGGCAGATGAGTTTTTGGCTGTTAATCGGGCTCATGGTGTTGTTTGGTTGGACGGCTTTGGTAGGTGTGGTACGTGCCGAATTTTTGCGGGCGCGCAATTTTGAATATGTGCGCGCCGCCCGGGCTCTTGGGGTAAGTGACGGCATAATCATGTTTCGACATGTTCTGCCTAATGCGATGGTCGCCACTTTGACAATGTTGCCCTTTTTGGTGACAGGGACGATTGGCTCTCTCGCGGCTCTTGATTTCTTAGGTTTTGGCTTACCAGCCTCGGCCCCCTCGTTGGGTGAGTTGACCCAGCAAGCCAAGCAAAATCTGCAAGCCCCCTGGTTGGGCTTTACGGCTTTTTTCACCTTTGCGTTAATGCTCAGCTTACTTGTGTTCATGTTTGAAGGGCTTCGTGACGCATTTGATCCTAGAAAGACCTTTAGATGAGCGTGCTGCATGTTTCAGATTTAAACGTGCGGTTTGTCCAAGATGGGCAGATTATCCATGCAGTGAGGGGTGTATCGTTTAGCGTGGCTGCAGGTGAAACGGTAGCTTTGGTGGGGGAAAGTGGCTCGGGAAAATCGGTCACGGCCTTGGCGACTCTTTCACTTTTGACCGACGCCGCGCAGGTGACGGGATCGGTGCAGTTTGATGGGATCGAAGTGATCGGCGCACAACAAGGTCTGCTACAAGAGCTACGCGGAAATGAAATTAGCTTTATCTTTCAAGAGCCGATGACCAGCTTAAATCCGCTGCATAGCATTGAAAAACAACTAACCGAGTCGCTGACCCTACACCAAGGGCTTAGTGGTGGCGCGGCGAGGGCACGTGTGATTTCTTTGTTGGAAAAAGTAGGTATTTTAGACGGCGAAAGTCGCCTTGGGGCTTATCCGCACCAATTGTCGGGCGGTCAACGTCAAAGGGTGATGATTGCGATGGCACTGGCGAATGGCCCTAAGCTTTTGATCGCGGATGAGCCAACCACAGCGCTGGATGTCACGATCCAAGCGCAAATATTAAAGCTGCTGAATGATCTTAAAAAATCCGAAGGCTTAAGCCTTTTGTTTATCACGCATGATCTGGGTATTGTGCGAGCCATTGCTGACCGTGTCTGTGTCATGCAAAATGGCCAAATCGTTGAACATGCCGAAACGGCGGCGCTATTTAATTATCCGCAGCATCCCTATACTAAAACATTGCTCGTGGCAGAGCCAAAAGCAACACCACCCAAACCCGCAAGCAAAGGCGCTCCTATTCTTGAAACCGAGGACCTGCGTGTTTGGTATCCCATTCAGCGCGGCCTTTTCCGCCGTACTGTGGGCCATGTGCAAGCTGTCAACCGTGCTTCGATCGCAGTGCGCCCGGGCGAAACCTTGGGCATTGTCGGGGAAAGTGGATCGGGAAAAAGTACTTTAGCCTTGGCTATCTTGCGCCTAGTTGCCAGCCAAGGAAAAATTTATTTTCAAGGTACAGAGATTAGCAATCTTTCGTCCCAAGAGATGCGCGCTTTGCGGCGCGACATTCAAGTTGTGTTTCAGGACCCGTTCGGCAGCCTATCGCCGCGTATGACGGTCGAAGAAATCATAGCCGAAGGTCTAAAAGTCCATCAGTCTCAGGACAAGGCGCGCCATCACGAACTTGTGGCGCAAATGATGCGTGAAGTGGGCTTAGATCCTGCTGCTATGACGCGCTATCCGCATGAGTTTTCAGGTGGCCAGCGCCAACGTGTTGCCATTGCTCGCGCCATGGTCCTGCGCCCCAAACTTTTGGTTCTGGACGAGCCTACCTCGGCGCTTGATATGACGGTGCAGGTTCAAATTGTTGATCTGTTGCGCGACCTTCAGGCCAAACATGGTCTGGCCTATATTTTCATCAGCCATGATTTACGGGTGGTGCGTGCACTTGCCAACCACCTTATAGTTATGAAAGAGGGTGACATTGTTGAAGAAGGCCCCGCTCACGCAGTGTTTGAGTCACCAAAGGCTGAATATACCAAGGCTTTGTTGGCAGCAGCGCTCGGGGGTGGTTTTCTTAGCTTCAGGTAATAGTAATTTATTTTATAAGTAATTGGCTTTAACGTTGTATTTAAATACTCGAACTTTTCCGCCCAATATTTGTATGTGAAGCCTGCCGCGGTTGGCTGGAGGCATTAGTGCTTGGCCTCTTTGATTTTCTTGTCGAAATTTGTGAAGTTTGTCGAAATCTTTGGCCTTAAAGCCAAAGCTTAGGGTTAATCTACACCGATTAACTTGCAAGGAACGGCGCGGGCCGTCAGGCGACGACAGGCCAAGCTGGCTTGCTCTTCGGTTAGGCCCATGACATTGGCATCATATCCGACGCTGCGCTCTAATACTTTACGCAAACCTTGGCTTAGGGTAGTCGATTCGGTCAATGTAATTTTCAAAAGCTCACGCTCGGCTACAGATCTACTTGGATAGCGACCAACATTCACCCCAAAATGATGCCCACCAGAGGTTGACATGCGGGTCACAACTTGCGGTTGGAGATCGTTGATTGAAGGGGCGTAAAGCGATGGATCGTCCTGTGCCGTAAGCACCATCGCAGAATATTGTAAGGTGTTTTCTGGCGGCAATTGTGCTGCGCTGAGTTGAACCTCGGCATTGGGTACGAAGGCGGGTTCGGGCGCCTTAAAGCTTTGATCTCCCAAATTCTTAAGATCAGTTTGGTTAAGCCCGGCATTGGCTGCCGCCTCTTCTAGGGCGGAATTAATGTTTTCCAACAAAATGGCCTTTTTAGCCAAACCGCCGCCTATGCTGGCAGGTCTGGGTTTAGGCCGTGGCGATTTGGCCAGTACGAGTGAGGTTTGACGTGTTTTGCTGGCCATTAGAATATTTTTCACAATCGCAGGCTCTGACAGTGGCACTTTAATCCCTGAAGATTTTTTTTTGAAACCCAAGTTTAAAAGCTCGGCCATCTTTTGATTGCGTTTTGGCGTTGATGTACTGCCAAAAATCGTCGCAATAATGCGCCGATTACCACGCTCGGCTGAGGCTGTTAGGTTAAATCCTGCGGCATTTGTGTAACCAGTTTTGATTCCATCAGCGCCACGATATGCATTAAGAAACCGGCGATTGGTATTGCGTACTGTGGCCATTCCCGCCGAAATTTCGCGCCGGGAAAATAAATGATAATAATCGGAGTAATCATAAAATAAATGCCGCCCCAATATCGACATATCATGCGCCGTTGAATAGTGGCCTGATTTGGTCAAGCCATTTGCATTTTTGAATTGGGTATTTTTCATGCCTAGCATTTTGGCAGTTTTGGTCATGCGTGCGGTAAAGGCGGCTTCTGAGCCCCCAATAGCTTCGCCAATAGCGGTTGCTGCATCATTGGCTGACTTAATTGCTGCGGCCCTAATCAAATAGCGCAGCGCGATCTTTTGACCCTTGCGCAGGCCCAATTTCGACGGTGGTTCAGACGCCGCATTTTGTGAAATGGTGATCATCTTATCAAGCGAGATTTCGCCACTTTCAACAGCACCAAATGTGACGTAAAGAGTCATCATTTTGGTCAAAGACGCGGGATGGAGGCGCGTATCGGCGTTTTTGCTATAAAGCGTTTCGCCCGTGGCCGCATCCATGACAAAGGCGGCGAAAGGGGCCGAAGTTGCGGCATTACTAAAAGCACAGGCCAACAAAACACTGCACCATAAAAGAGATATATGAATACTGTGTGTTAGCCGTGCAACCACGAGTTTTTCCTGTCGAAATTTGCTCTACCTTGCCCACCCATTTTAGTATGGGTTTAAGCTACAATAAGCTAACATAAGAGTGATTCGCATAACAGCCCTGATTTTCAATTGTTTCCGCGTAATTTCGACAAAAGCGGTGCCAACGCGCCTAAATTGTTCAATTCAAAGAAGTTGGCCTCATTTTCAGGTGCTGGTGCTTCTTCAAGCGCCCATGGCACGCCATGGGGAATAAATACCCCAATTCCACCACTTTCGATCATGGGAAGCACATCAGATTTCATCGAATTTCCGATCATAAGCCCATGGGCGGGGCCTTGACCATAGCGGGTAAAGATCTTCTTATACACGGCCGGGGTTTTGTGCGACACTATTTCAACGCCGTCAAACAAGTTATCTAACCCTGATTGTGCCAGCTTGCGCTCTTGATCCAAAAGATCTCCTTTGGTTATTAAAATGACCTTATGATCTTTTGCAGCCTGTTCAACTGCGGTGCGTGCATGGGGTAAAAGTTCAATCGGATGCGACAGCATCTCGCGGCCTGCAGCGACGATTTCACCAATCGCTTTGGCCGATACCCGCGCCTCGGTCACCTCGATAGCGGTTTCGACCATTGAAAGAATAAAACCTTTGATGCCAAAGCCATAATGACTAATGTTGCGCCGCTCAGCCGCTAAAAGCCTCCGTTCGAGTGTTGCGCGGTCGGTGAAATCGGAAAGCAGCTCATAAAGCCGTGCTTGGGTCAGTCGGAAAAATGTTTCATTATGCCAAAGTGTGTCGTCGGCATCAAAGCCGACACAGGTGATGCTATGGGAGAAGCTTTTGGTGTCCATCGACGTAGGCTACTCTATTTGCTTAACCATTCAAGGCCCTATTGGACAGACAAACCTTTCCCTTGCGCCGAAAATGCCTATAATTGCGCAAATGATAATTTCGAATCCTTCCCTTGGAGTGCCCGTAGTGACCCTTTCCCAGATATATATGTCTGATAAAGGCACAGGCTCCAAAGAAGACACATCATTGCTGACCAAACCAAAGCCCAAAACAGAGCGTCCGCCGCTGTATAAGGTTATGCTTTTAAACGATGATTTTACACCTATGGAATTTGTCATCCATGTGTTAGAGCGATTTTTTGGTCTTAACCATGCTCAGGCTTTTGAAGTGATGCTAACAGTGCATAAGAAAGGATTGGCCGTTGTTGGCGTCTTCTCCTTTGAGGTTGCTGAAACCAAAGTGGCACAGGTGATGGATTTCGCCCGCCGGCATCAGCACCCTTTGCAATGCACAATGGAAAAGGAATAGAGTCCTCAGGGGCTGCTCATGCGCACTTTGCGACTTACTCATGCACTCGATGTGGGGGCATTTACCTTGCCCCAAAGCGGTAGCATTTTGGTGCTGCGGCCACGTTTGGAAGATAACTTACACATGTTGTCGCGTGAACAATTAGAGATTGTCACGGGTTTTAAGCCGGATTTTGATTTTTTTCAAAGACAGGGCTATAAGGTTTTGACCAAGCCCACAGGTGGGCACAGCGCCGTTTTGGTCTGCGTGCCGCGTACCAAAGAAGATGCGCTTGACCTGATCGCATGTGCTCAAAGCGCGGTCGTGGCGGGTGGGCTTGTGATTGTTGACGGACAAAAAACAGATGGGATAGACTCATTACACCGTGAGATGCGGGCCAAAGGCATGGCGTCCGAGGCCCTTTCAAAGGCCCACGGCAAGCTTTTCACCTTTCAATCCGATCTAGATTTGTCCGACTGGCGTGCGCCAGATATGCTGACTGAAGATGGATTTTTAACCAAAGTGGGCATCTTTTCGCCGCAATCAGCTGATCGTGGGTCTGTCATGTTGGCTGCGGCTTTACCTAACAAACTGGGCGGGCATGTAGTTGATTTGGGAGCAGGCTGGGGCTATTTATCGCGCCATATTTTAACCCGCGACAGTGTCAAACATCTTGATCTGGTCGAGGCCGAGGTCGCCGCTCTAGACTGTGCGCGTAAGAACATAACGGACCCGCGCGCCGCCTTTATTTGGGCCGATGCTCGTAGCTTTAAACCCATACGCAGTGCCGATGCGGTGGTGTGTAATCCGCCCTTTCACGTTGGGCGCGAAGCCAACCCAGCCCTGGGCATGAGCTTTATCTCTGCCGCTGCCGCGATGTTGTCGCCAGGAGGCACTCTTTGGTTAGTGGCCAACCGCCATTTACCCTATACAAAACACATAGCCACCCTTTTTCGTGAGGTTGAGGACCTAGGCGGCGACGGGACTTTTCGTCTAACCCGCGCCGCGCGCCCTGTGCGCCAAACCTCAACCAGAACTGGAGCCTGAAATGAGCAGATCGATTGCAGGAAAAACTGCCATAGTAACGGGGGCCGCGAATGGCGTTGGTCTGGCGATTGCACGGCATTTTCTAGAACGTGGCGCAAATGTGATGTTTGCAGATATTGATGAAGAAAAGCTAGAATCAGAAGTGGGAAGCGCGGAGCAAGCCGAAGTGGCTGCTCGCTATTTTGCGGGAGATCTGCGCCAAAAATTGACTATGACCAACCTAATTTCGGCCACAATGTCGGCATTTGATCGGGTTGATATTTTGGTGAATGCTTGCCGCAATGTGGCCCCCTCTGTCGCGCTTTCGCCCGAAGGAGATTGCGTGGAAGAGATGCTGCAACATAACTTGATCACCAGCCTGCGCCTGTCGCAAATGGTAGCCAAACGCATGATACAACAAGCGGGCACGGCCGAAGATCGGGCGAACCCAGCCACGTCAATTGGCACGATTGTTAACCTTTCCGCTATTGTGGGCAGCCGTGTTCAAAAGGGGCTTTTAGGTTTTTCGATTAGCATGGCCGCAGTTGATCATATGACGCGGGTTTTGGCTGCGGAATTGGCGGGGGTCAATATTCGTGTGAATGCGGTGGCGATTGGCTCAGTTATGAGTGCAAGCTTGCAAAACGTTCTTAAAGACGATTCCGAATTTCGCACCACTTTGATTGAGGGCACACCCCTTGGTAGATTAGCCGCCGCCAATGAGGTGGTTGAAACATTTGAATTCTTAGCCTCTGACGCGTCGGGCTTTATGACGGGACAAATTTTGAACGTAGATGGTGGCCGTGGCATTTTAGACGTTGTGCAGTCGCCCCTTCATTAATGCTTGTTGCAATTGACTATTTCTCGGGTGGCTTTGCTTTCAAGCTCTCTTTGTTTGTCTAACAAATTGCTAAGTTTGGTTTTCTCAAGTGCCATATCCAGCGTGACCGGGCGCCGCAATGTGGTTGCGACCTCGTCCCAGCATACGACACTGGATTTTGTTCTAAGGTCTTGTGCATCACGTTCACAAGAGCGCATGACTTTGCGGGTGATTTGATGAATTTTCATACGATATCTACGAGAAATATTTGACGTGGTTTACAAGACCAAACTGTTGATGATGCGAAGGTCTTTGGTCACACGAGAGACACACAGCTCTTGCGGAGTTGTGCAACCTGCAAATAGAAGCCCAGAGATAATAGTTAACATAACCCGCGATCCTTTACCTGCTATGTGAATTCAGACATTATAGTATCTTGATCGCTTAATCCAGTAAGTCACAAAAGAGTGCCCCGCCTGTAGGAAACCGAATGTCAGACGCAATGCAATCAGAAAAAATTCAAGCCTCAAAATGGTTTGCAAAACTCCGCGATCAGATCGTTGCAGCCTTTGAAACATTAGAAGACAGTCACGATAGTCAAACTCAGCTGGCTGGTCGTTTTGAGGTCACTCCGACCACTCGTCAAAGCGGCGGCGGTGGTGTCATGAGTGTAATGCGTGGCGGGCGGGTGTTTGAAAAGGTTGGAGTTAATGTTTCCACCGTGCATGGCAGGTTGGGCGACAGGGCGCAAAAATCCATGGCAGCAAGGGGCGTGCCTGGTATGGCTGAGGATCCACGGTTTTGGGCGAGCGGCATCAGCCTTGTGGCACATATGCAAAACCCTCATGCGCCAGCCGTTCACATGAACACACGTATGTTTTGGACACCTTCGGCTTGGTGGTTTGGCGGCGGTACCGATCTAAATCCAGCAATAGAATATGATCCAGACACGATACATTTTCATAATATTTTAAAACAAACCTGTCAGGTTCATGATCCAAGTTATTACGCCAAGTTCAAAGACTGGGCAGACACATATTTTTTCATACCCCATCGCGGGCGTGCGCGTGGAGTGGGGGGTATTTTTTATGACGATTTAAACACAGGCAATTGGCACGCAGATTTTGACTTTACCAAAGCGGTCGGGACGGCCTTTTTGCCTGCCTTTTTACCCTTGGCCAGAGTGCGTAAAGACACGCCTTGGGGCCCGGATGAAAAAGACCGCCAGTTGGTGCATCGTGGGCTTTATACAGAATATAATCTGGTTTATGATCGTGGCACCAAATTTGGGCTGGAAACAGGTCATGATGCCTCAGCAGTATTGATGAGCCTACCGCCCGTGGCCAAATGGATCTAGATCATTCCCAAATTACGTGCTGCAATCACGGCTTGGGTGCGGTTTTGCGCACCCAGTTTTTTGCAAATTGATGTGACGTGCATTTTAATTGTAGGCTCAGCTAATTGCAGTTGACTGGCGATATCTTTATTTTGCCTCCCTTCTGCCAAATAGGATAAAACGCTTAACTCACGTCCGCTTAGTTTGCCTTTTGAGCTAATGTGATTGACTTGGGTGCGGTCGCGTATTAGCTCGATCGGCATATAATATTCTCCCGCATGCATAAAGCGAATGGCATTGCCCAAACTGCGAGCGGGTGTAGTCTTCAATATAATCCCAGCTGCACCAATGGCCATGATTTCATCCAACATACGAGGAGAAGGATTGCCCGTTAAAATAGCTACGGGCTTTCCGACATTGGCCTTCAGTGCCAACTTTAGTCCTGCAATTCCATTCATGCCAGGCATATTTAGATCAAGTAAAACCACATCAAACGGCCCCTTTTGGGCAATGAGTTGTAAGGCTTCGTCAAGCGTTTTAGCCATTGTTACATTCATATCTGACCCGGAGGTCAGATAGATGGCAAAAGTTTCCAAAACCATTTCATGATCATCAGCAATCAAAATGCGCAATTGTAGTTTTTGTGTTTGCTCGTTTTCTGGCAAAGCGCTTTGCATGGGAATACCTTTTGAAAGTTATGATGTCTGTTTGATAAATAAGTATCTCTTCATCATGACTAAACACCAGTAATAATGACAGGGTTAAGTTATTTTGATACAATAAATTTGCAATTAGATATATTATGTAACGATCGGATGGGTTGTATGCCTTCAAGATTGCCAAACGTCTGTAACTTTGTGATAAATTATTTTGATTATTTTATCCAAACGAATAAGTCAGTTTGTTTAAATAGATTAAGGGCTTTCTAAATTTTAAGGAATTCTTAGTGGCGCTAAATTTTTTTTATGAAAAGTTGAATCAAATTGTTCTGAAATATATCAAGAAAAGTAAATTCTTATTAGCAATATTAGGCATACTATCACTGATTTTACCCTTAATTATTACTTTTTTCATTCATTATAATTTAGCTCAATTTGATTTTAAGCGTCTACAAAGGCACGGCGTGGTTTTTAATTTGGCCGCATCGGTTGACCTTTTGCAGCGGCAATTGGGACAAAGTAGCGATATTCACCTCGATAAACACGTCAGCACGCTTTCGCTCATAGCGTATCATGAATTCCGTCGCTTGTCGCATGCGGTTACCGCCTTTGATCTTGCCGAGCATGAGCGCTTTGCTATTTTATCCGGCGACACGATTGCAGCGCTCAAAGGTCTGCTCGCTCGCAGCGACGACGCGATGTTTTTCACGGACACCGCTCTTTCCAACCATAGGGCGCAACTTTTGGCGCTCATAACAGATCTGAGCGCGCTGATAGCCAAGGATTTAGAGTCTTGGATTGATCTCGAGACCCCAGAATTTGAGGCTTCTTTTATACGTCCACGTCTTGTGATCTGGTTGGCGTTTGTGTTAGCCGCGCTTTCGGCCTTAGGAGGGATGATTTGGATTACCTATAGCCGTGGGCGCGCGCAAGATATCGCAGCGCAGGCTTTGGTTCTTGGCATGATTGAACAAAATCGCGATGCGGTTCTTTTGATTGATAGAAGTGGGGCTATAACGCAATGCAATGCCGCAGCGCGTGTGATGTTTGCCCATGAGAAAGTGCCGCAAAACGTGATGCAGATTTGGCCCCTTCTAGCTGTCGACGAGCCGCGGTATGTCTTTGAACGACTTAGAGCTTTATCCCTCGAGGGACAAAGGACGCCACAGCGTAAGCCATCGGGGTCTATCGCATTTTTTTCGTTTGATGCACCGGTTGGCGCAGCTTGGGGCATGGTGCAGGTTCGCGCAGAAAATGATCAAGTAGCACGTCCGACACCCGAGCGGTTAGAGCTTTTAAATTTGGTCAGCCATGAAATGCGCACACCATTAAGCAGCTTGCTTTTGGCGGCTGATTTACTGCGCGCAACTCACATGACACAAAGGCAGCAAGATTTGCTGAATGTGCTGGCAGCCTGTGGGCAGTCGGCGGTTGATCAGCTGAATAATATCTTAGATCTTTCGCGCTTAAGAGGGGGGGGCATTAAGTCCTATCCGGTCGTGCCCTTTTTACCTAGTGGTTTGATTGTGGGCTTGCAAAGCCAGATGACGCCCATCGCCCTGCAAAAGGGTCTGCGGTTTGAGGCGGACCTTGCCACTGACATTCCCTTTGTGTTGGGACAAAAAAGCCTGTTTTTGTCGATCGCCAGTAATCTTATTGGCAATGCTCTTAAATTTACCGAACAAGGTTTTGTGCGAGTCAAGTTAAAGGCCGATGTAACGGGGCAGGGCAGCGCGAAAAAAGTGCTGTTGACCCTTTGCGTGATCGACACGGGAGTTGGGATAAAAATCCAAGATCAAGCCCGAGTATTCGACTATTTTAACACTTCCGACACGGTTTTAAGCAGCTTTCACGCGGGCACGGGGCTGGGCCTTGGGATAGTGCAAGAGGCCGCTGCAGCAATGGGCGGGCAGATCACCATGCAAAGCGCGCAAGATGCGGGCAGCAGCTTTACCTTTACCGTCTCGTTGACTGGTGCCCCCGATCCGGGACCCAAAGACGCGGAGGGTTGGCTCGACCTGGCTCATTGCCTAAGGCTTTTGATAGTTGAGGATAATCTTGTCACCTTGAAACTGATGGTCGCTTTGTTGACAAAGGCAGGCCACCG
>DPZQ01000143.1:0-1420 GCA_003536295.1 Rhodobacter sp.
ATCACAAAGCCAAGATCCGCCCCGGAAACAATCGCCAGCACCGTCATTTCCGCTTGTCCACCGGGGGCAAAGGCCAAAAACCCCTCAAGCGGTTTGGCCAGACCTGTTTGCACCACAACTTCGGTAAAGCCGATAGCCAAAAGTGCGACCAGCACCACATATGCAAGGCCCGACAAAACATCTCGGCGCAGCTCATGCACGGTGACACCAACATAGCCCACGCCAATGCCAATGCCGATGAAATATTGCGCGGCAAGAATCGCTTCAGCAGGGGGGCGTACATGAATAATGCCCATCAGAGATAGGGCTGCCGTCACTATCAAAGGGCCAAGAATTGAGGCTCCAAATAGCCCGATCTTTTCGCCCCCCTTCCAGCCCACAAAAGCTGCGATTAGCATAAATATCAGCTCTTGGGGGGCGACCTCACTCATCGGTGCACCAATGGGTTGGGACAGGGGTGCGTCAAAGATTTGGATCATCAAAATGGGGGCGGCACTGACCAAAACCAGCACCCGTGTGGCGTGGATCAACGACAGTGCGCGTCCGTCGCCGCCCGCTTCGCTGCCGAAAATCACCATATCTTGTAAGCCGCCCGGCATGGCCGCGTAATAAGAAGTTACCGGATCAAAGCCGCACACGCGGCGGAAAAACGGCACGCCCACCAAGCCAATGCACAAGATATAAATTGGTATCAAGGCCAAAGACATCATCATTTTTGGCAAAAGCGCAACTAAATCAGGTGTGATCGAGGCTCCAACCGCCACCCCCAAAATGGTGCGCGCGCCCACCGCAATCTGCCCCGTGCCCCGAAGCGGAGCGCCAAGCAGTGCTGCAATCAAACAAGCCAGCATGGGCCCGAACAAAAACGGCAAAGGTAGACCTGTCTTATAAAAAGCCAGAGTGCCCATCACTGCTATAGTCAGCGTACCTAAGGTACGAACCAGCGGCGGAAATTGGGACAGAGGGCGCATGAAACAGCTTTCGTTGACAATTATTGTATCCAATAGTATACTTCAGGATACAAAAAACAATAGCTGAGTGACAAAGTGCCCGAATTAACCGCCCCGATCCGCGATATGAGCCAAGGTCAAGACGCTTATCAGCGTTTGATTGGTCAGATCAGAGCGGGATCTTTGCGCCCAGGCGATCGCTTGACCGAGTCAGACATTGCAGCGCGTTTGGGTATTAGCCGCACCCCCGTGCGCGAAGCAATCCGCGCACTAGAGGCTGATGGGCTGGTTGTGCATGTCGCGCGGGTTGGGGCCAGTATTCGCAGGCTAGCCTATCCCGAAGTGGCTGAGCTTTATGAGATGCGTACCGTACTTGAAGGCACCGCAGCAAGGCTGGCCGCGCGCACTGCGTCAGAGGTTGAGCTGGCCGAACTGACCGCCATTTCTCAAGACATGGCTCGTGCGCAAGC
>DPZQ01000143.1:1433-21709 GCA_003536295.1 Rhodobacter sp.
AAGCCGATGAACCTCACCTTTACGATTTGAACCGCAATTTTCACCACACCTTGTTAAACGCCGCACGCAACCGCTTTTTAAGCGAGGCCGTCGCAGGGCTGGAAAAGACGCTTTTGATCTTGGGACCCTCGACCATGGCTGACAGCACTCGTGCTGCCCAAGCCCAAGCCGAGCACGAGGCAATCCTCGCCGCCCTGCTCGCACGTGACGCCCAAGCTGCAGAAGCGCTCATGCGCAGCCATATTCAAGGCGCACATCGTTTGCGACTGCGCCAGTTTCGAAAAGATAATCCAGGAGAACAGATGCTGTGACAAAGTTGAATGCGCTATGGGATCTTGTCGTAGTGGGTGGGGGCAATGCGGCACTTTGTGCTGCGATTGAAGCGGCGGAACTTGGTGCCTCGGTCGTGATCTTAGAGGGAGCACCGCGTGATTATCGTGGGGGCAATTCGCGCCACACGCGCAATTTTCGCTGTATGCACCAAGGACCTCTGTCAGTTTTGACCGATATTTATGAAGAGGAAGAATATTTTGATGATCTTTTGCGGGTGACCAAAGGCGAAACAGACGAGCATTTGGCCCGCTTGGCCATTCGCACCTCGGAAAGCTGTTTGCCTTGGATGGAAAAACAGGGTGTGCGTTTCCAACCTTCGCTTTCGGGAACCCTGTCTTTGTCGCGCACTAATGCGTTTTTTCTGGGCGGGGGCAAGGCATTGGTGAATGCCTATTACAACCGCGCCGCTGATTTGGGTGTGACGGTCATTTATGAGGCGCAGGTTACCCACGTTGATATCCAAGACAGCGTCTTTAGCGGTGTCACTTGCGATATTGCGGGTGTCACCCAACTTATCGAAGGCAAATCTGTTGTCTTGGCCTCTGGAGGATTTCAAGCGGATCTTGAATGGCTAGCGCGCGCTTGGGGGCCTGCGGCCAAGAATTTCTTGATCCGCGGAACGCCCTATAATCGGGGAGTGGTTTTGAAAGATATGATCGACCAAGGTGCCGAAACGGTTGGTGATCCGACCCAATGTCATGCCGTTGCAATCGACGGGCGCGCCCCAAAATATGATGGAGGCATCGTCACAAGGCTTGATTGCGTGCCTTTTTCCATTGTGGTCAACCGCGACGGGCAACGTTTTTATGATGAAGGTGAAGACGTATGGCCCAAGCGCTATGCGATTTGGGGGCGGTTGGTCGCAGCCCAACCCGATCAAGTGGCATATTCCATCATTGACACGAAAAGCATTGATGCGTTTATGCCCTCAGTCTTTCCACCCATTCAGGCGGACACGATCGAAGGGTTGGGGCAAAAGCTTGGTATCTCGGGGACGGTGCTTAAAAGCACTGTCGAGGCCTTTAATGCCGCTTGCCAAGAGGGCATGTTCCACGGCAATGAGCTAGACGGGCTGACCACAAAAGGCCTGACCCCTTCCAAAACCAACTGGGCCCGCCCGATCACCCAGGCCCCTTTTTATGGGTATGAGCTACGTCCAGGTGTCACCTTTACCTATCTGGGCTTAAAAGTTGATGAGACCGCCCGCGTGACAGGCGCAGGGGGGCGAATGAAAAACGTTTGGGCTGCGGGTGAAATCATGGCAGGCTCAATTCTTGGTCAAGGCTATTTGGCAGGATTTGGCATGACCATCGGTACAGTATTTGGCCGCATTGCCGGTAAGGAGGCCGCCGCTCATGTCTTATGAAATCCCGATCCTCCCAAAATCAAACACCTTAGCTGAGGCCCGCAGACAGGTCGAAATTTGCAACGCCTGTCGCTATTGCGAAGGCTACTGCGCCGTGTTTCCCGCCATCACCCGTCAACGCGCTTTTGCCGATGGTGATCTAACGCAGCTGGCCAATCTGTGTCACAATTGCCAAGGCTGCTATCACGCTTGCCAATATACCGCGCCCCATGAATTCGCGTTGAACTTGCCCGGTATTTTGGCCGATGTGCGCCAAGAAAGCTGGGATGAATATGCATGGCCGCAGGCTTTTGCAGGTCGCTTTCAGCGGCGTGGCACGCCCATAGCACTGGCCCTTGTCGTTGGATTAGCGCTTTTGTTTGCCCTGGTGACGGCCTTGCCTGCCACCGATGGTTTGGGCTTTTATGCCTTTGTATCGCATAGTTTGATGATCGCTATTTTCGCGCCCGCCTTTTTGGCACCGATGGTTGCTATTGGCGTGGGGCTACGGCGCTATTGGTGTGCAGTTGGGGGGCAACCCATTCGCTTTGCCCATCTGCGCCATGCTGTCAGTGCGGTAGCAACGATGCGCAATCTGGGCGGGGGGCAGGGTCAAGGGTGCAACTTCGAAGATGGTGACCGCTTCAGTAACAAACGCCGCATTGCGCATCAACTGGTGATGTATGGGTTTTTACTGTGTTTTGCGGCAACCTCTAGTGCTACTTTGATGCATTATTTGTTGGACATCCAAGCCCCTTATGAAATTTTCTCACTGCCAAAATTACTTGGGCTTACGGGCGGTCTGATGATGAGCGTTGGCGCTTTGTGGCTGGTCATGCTCAAGCGGCGTGCTGACCGCAAACTTGGATCCGTGCGCGCATGGGGCGGCGAGATGGCCTTTGTTCTTTTATTGGGGCTGACAGGTTTTACGGGGCTTTGGCTTTATGCAGCCACAGGCACGCCGCTGGTCGCACCGCTTTTGGCATTGCATTTGGGTGCTGTCTTGACCTTTTTCTTAATAACCCCCTATTCTAAAATGGTGCATGGTTTCTACCGATTAGCTGCACTTGTGCGCGACGCGCAGTCTATAACATGACCCGGCTCTTGATGTTAGAGGGCGACGGGATCGGCCCTGAACTGATTGCAGGCACAAAAAGCGTGCTAGCCGCCGCAAGCACGCGCTTTGGGCTGGGGTTAAAGTTTGAGCATGCGACCATCGGCTTTGACGCTTTGGCCCAAAGCGGCGTGACAATCCCCCCCGAGGTGATCGCAAAAGCGCGTGGCGTTGATGGGCTGGTGCTGGGTCCGGTGTCGCACAATGCCTATCCGCCTGTGTTCGAAGGTGGGCTTAACCCCTCGGGCGTGTTGCGCAAAAGCCTTGATCTTTATGCCAATATCCGCCCCGCGCGCACTTTTGCTGGCTATCCGTCACCTTGTCGGATTGATTTTGATCTGATTATCTTTCGCGAAAATACTGAAGGTTTTTACGCAGATCGTAATATGGCCACAGGCAGCGGCGAAGTGTCGCCGGATGAAGACATGGTCTTAGCACTGCGTAAAGTGACGCGCAAAGCCTCGCGTCGGATTGCGCAAGCGGCCTTTGAGTGTGCGGCCGCGCGACCCGCACGCCATGTCACTGCGGTGCATAAGGCCAATGTTTTGCGTGCCTCGGACGGGCTTTTTTTGGAAGAGGTGCGCCGCATCGCAGCCCTTTACCCAGATGTCACATATGATGAGGTGCTGGTCGACTCGATGGCGGCCCTTTTGGTGCGCAAACCCCAAATCTACGATGTGATTGTTACCACCAATATGTTTGGCGATATTCTGTCTGACCTTGCGGCCGAGCTTTCGGGCAGTCTTGGGCTGGCCGCCTCGTTGAATGCGGGTAGCCATCATGCGATGGCACAGGCGCAGCATGGTTCTGCACCTGATTTGGCGGGCAAGGATCTGGCCAATCCGGCTTCGCTTATCTTGTCGGCGGCGATGCTGTTAACCTGGCTGGGCACACGTGGGAAAGGGGTGAGCTTTCACCACGCGGCAGAGGCCATTGAACAGGCGGTTGAGGCGTGTTTGAGAGACCCAAAACTGCGCACCGCCGATCTGGGTGGCGTTGCGGGCACAAAAGCCATGTCCGCCGCCATCGCGCGCGCCGTGGCAATTGGATAAAAGGCACCTCAAAAAGGGATCCAGCGATATTGGCCGGCAGTGCGCTCAACATGGCCAAGGGCAGGAAAGGGCATATGATGACCGCTGACCAAGAGACGGTCAGTGACCACCATATCAAGCACGCGTTTGCGCGTTTCTTTCGCCGCCTCTTGATCATCGTCAAAAGCCACGGGACTGTCGGGAAATTGCAGGGAATACACAAAATGATTTGTCACATCGCCCCAGATCAAAAGCGCTTGCCCGTCACTTTCCAATCGATACATCATATGCCCAAGGGAATGGCCAAAGGCGGTTTGGCTGACAAGGCCCGAGACTACCGTTTGCGTATCTTCCAAAAAGGTCATGCGCGGAGCTAACGGGGCGATGGTCCTTAAGAAAAGCTCGCGGTTTTGGGCACGCTGAGGGGGGATTTCGGTGCCATCTGCCCAAGCGTCAAACTCGCGTCGCCCAATCACATAGCGCGCATTGGCAAAGGTGGGCACGCCATCCTCAAGCACACCCGCGATGTGGTCGGGATGACAATGGGTAAAGGCCACAATATCAACATCGGTAGGGGCGAACCCTGCTTCGGTCAAGCGGGTCTTAAGCCGGCCTGCATGTGCACCGCGCCCTGCAGCCCCTAGGCCCGTATCGATTAAAATCACCTGCCCGTTCAGGTGGATCAGCGTAGGCGTATAGCTGTTTTCAAAACTATCTGGCGCAAGATTTTGGTCTTTCGCGATGGTTTCAATCTCGAACGGAGATTTATCCATTAAAAATGGCGGGTTGATCGAGTCGCGGGGCTGCGCGCCGTCTAGCAGGGTGATGACTTGGGCTTGGCCCAGCGTGAGGCGGTGAATCGTGGCGCGTGGTGGGTTTGGTAGTTGTTCCATCCAGGGGCTTTCATTAGGGTTTGGGGCCAGTTTAGGGCTATTTTGCGGTTTTGTCAGGTGAAACCGCTTGGAGGGGGTCGGTGCAAAGCCATGTGCCTCCGCCATGCATTGTGTAAGCTCCCTAAGCTGAGGTAACAGGGACCCATGCGTGCCTTTGGTGTGCTCAAGAAAGTGGGAGTTAATGACGGATCAGCGCATGAAATTGGTCTTGGTAACTCCCGAGATCCCTCACAACACTGGTGCAATTGGGCGCACGGCGGTGGCCTTGGGGCTTGAGCTGATCTTGATAAAACCCTACGGATTTTCCTTGGATGAGGGGGCGGTCGCACGCTCTGGAACGCGCTACTGGAAACATGTCGAGCTAAGTCAATATGACAGCTGGCACGCCTTTCTAAAGGCACGCGCCCCAGCCCGCGAAAGTCTGTATTTTTTTGAGGAACACGGAGCGCAAAGTTTTTACGCCCCCCATTATGTGTCTGACGCTTATTTGATTTTTGGACGCGAGTCCAAAGGTCTACAACCGGAAATCTTAGCGGGGATGGAGGATAGATGCTTTCACATGCCCATGCCCAGCGGCTTGGTCAAGTCGTTGAACTTGGCCAATGCCGCCACGGCTGTGGCCTATCAAGCCATGCGGGCTAAGCTGGGGGGCTAAAACGCCCATTCACCTGCACGCATCACGGGCACCACAGTGCCTTGCAAGGTGATGCCATCAATATTCATGGATTGAGATCCGATCATCCAATCAACATGGATCAACGATTGATTGGCCCCTTTTTGTTGCAGCTCTTCTGGTAAAAACACCGCCCCCCCCTCGACCGTGTCTGCGTAAGACTGGCCCAAAGCAATGTGGCACGAAGCGTTTTCGTCAAACAGCGTGTTGTAAAACAGCACGCCTGATTGGCTGATCGGGCTTGAGTGGGGGACTAGCGCGACCTCACCGATGCGGCTGGCTCCTTCGTCGGTGTTCAAAAGCGCGCGCAGTACATCTTGGCCTTTTGTGGCTGTGGCCTCAACGATTTTCCCCGCTTGAAACCGCACAGCGATATTTTCGATTACTGTGCCCTGATGGGCCAAAGGTTTGGTGGCCGAGACCCAGCCATCGACCTTGTAGGCATGAGGGCAGGTGAACACCTCTTCCGTGGGAATGTTGGGCTGGCAAATAATACCGTTCAGCGCGGGCGAGGCTCCCCCCTTCCAAATATGCCCCTCGGCCAAGCCCAGGCGCAAATCTGTGCCTGGCCCCGTATACTGCAACGCGTCAAACTTTTGCCCATTTAACCAAGTGACGCGCTTCTTTAATTCATTGGTATGGTGGGCCCAATTGGCCACGGGATCATCGCCATCAATTCGCGAGGCGGCATAGATTGCATCCAGCAGTTTGGCTTGGGCTTCATCGATTGGTAGGTCAGGAAATACTTTGGCCGCCCAGCCTGTGGTTGGATAGGCGACGATATTCCAGTTTACCTCAAAGCCGACAATCGGCTTCATCGCGGGTTTGCCTGCTATTGAGGTGGCTTTGCTGACACGCGCCACTTTGGCGGGATCTTGCTCTGACAAAAGCATAGGATCTTCGCCTGAGATGGCCATGCGCGCGGCCCCGTTTGAAAACGCCTCGCCCATGGCTTTGAAAAGCCACGCCGCAGCGACGTCAAAGCTCTCCTCATCCCCATGCTCATATCGGGCCTTAGTAATTTGGCCGTCGCTAAAAATTGGTGTGACTAATGCGGCCCCCGCTTTATAGGCATGCTCGGCAATCAAGCGTACCAGCGGTAAAGCCTCGATCGGGGCAGTTATCACCAGCTCTTGGCCTTTGGCCAAATTTACGCCAGTACGCACAGCAACTTCGGCCAATCGGTCCAGTTTTTTGTGGTCAAGTGTGTTGGACATCGGGATACCTTTCATCATTAGCGGCCAGCTGGCGTCAAGACACGCGGCCAGCCCTTATATCGATCCTTACACCCCCAAGTAATTTAATTCGCTCTTGGAGCAAACCAAAATAACGCACCGCGGGAGCGTGATCACCTGCCAAGCATTCATGTATGTATTAAAACACTGCATTAAGGATTTGTAAGGGTGCTGAGCCCGCGGTGTTATATTGATGCGAGCATCTTTGACACGTGATGATTCAATATATGGATGATGAGATGATTTTACTGAATTAGAGGAAGGCGCTGTTATACTGGCTTTGGCTTTTATTTCTGCGTCTGAAACGCGCGGTCGAACGTAAATTGTAGGTTCGAAAACGGTTCAACTTTACGCGACGATCATCATGGAGCCATTCGACTAAAACACTGTGTTCAACATTGTGAATTTACACATTTGAATTTTTGATGCCTAATCCTGAATTTAATATTGCGCTAAAGTGCCCCCACCGAAATTTAATGTCGCAATTATTAAAGTGCGACATTTCATTTATTTAGACGGTGTAGGGGCACTGGGAACTATTACCAAAGCGCGACGGTTCTAAGATTTAGATATCCAAAGTATTTTCGTGTTCCCAAGTTGAGAAGTGGGAAACAAAGCTATCCCATTCTTTCCTTTTTAACTTTAGGTAGGCTGACGAAAATTCATCCCCCATTGTGTGCATTAAGGTGCGATCTTTTTCATATTCTCTTAGCGCATCTAGTAAATTCAGCGGGAGTTTGGGCGCACCTTTTATTGTATGGCCCATTTGGTACATGTCAATATCGTGGCGTTTACCAGGATCTGCTTTGTTGCGGATACCATCAAGGCCGGCGGCAATTATTACAGCTTGCAATAAATATGGGTTTACCGCGCCGTCTGGCAAGCGCAGCTCAAACCTACCAGGCCCAGGAACGCGCACCATATGTGTGCGATTGTTACCCGTCCATGTAACAGTATTTGGCGCCCAAGTTGCACCGGAACTGGTTCGGGGTGCGTTAATTCGTTTGTAGCTGTTTACAGTTGGATTGCAAATTGCAGCCAAGGCAGAAGCATGCTTCATAATGCCACCCAAGAAATGGCGGCCTTTCTCAGAAAGGCCAAGCTCTTTTGTGTTGTCTGCAAAAACGTTGACCTTACCCGCTAAATCCCAAACTGAAATATGAGCATGACAACCAGAACCGGTTAGCCCTTTAAATGGCTTCGGCATAAAAGTCGCACGCATGCCATGCTTCTCGGCAACAGACTTCATCATAAATTTGAAGAAACTATGTTTGTCTGCTGTTTGCAACGCGTCGTCATACTTCCAATTCATTTCGAATTGGCCGATCGCATCTTCATGGTCATTTTGGTAGGCTTCCCAACCCAAATCCAGCATGTAATCACACACTTCCGATATCACATCATAACGACGCATGACCGCTTGTTGATCATAGCAGGGTTTTTCTGCATTATCTAAAGGATCAGAAATCTGTGTGCCTTCCATGTTTAACAGAAAAAACTCAGGCTCCACGCCAGTTTTGATGCGCAAACCCTCGTCGGCGGCCTCTGCTATTAATTTATTTAGGACGTTGCGCGGTGCTTGTGCAACAGGATTACCTTCCATCACGCAGTTCGAAGCCAGCCACGCGACTTCTGGTTTCCAAGGCATTTGTATGGCTGAATTAACATCAGGAACTGCCATCATATCAGGATGCGCAGGGGTCAAATCAAGCCAAGTGGCAAATCCCGCAAATCCTGCACCGTCAATTGCCATGTCGTTGATCGCCTGAGTTGGCACTAATTTAGCACGCTGACCACCGAAAAGGTCAGTGTACGAAATCATAAAATACTTAACGCCTCTTTCTTTCGCCCATTTGGCCAGATCTTTTGTCATCTTTTTCCCCTGTTTTTTATAAGTTATTGTGACAATAAAAGCCCTCAGGCTCCATAAAGTCCAACAATTCTTTAATATCTACCAGGAACCCATGAGGTGCCTGCAATCGGAACTCCAGCCATGGCCGCAGCTTCCACAGTCAAAGCGCACAGATCTTCTGGTTCAAGGTGGTGTAGGTGATTTTTACCACAGGCCCGAGCGATTGTTTGTGCCTCGAGGGTTAAGACCTTTAAATAGTTTTTCAAACGTCTGCCGCCCATGATCGGATCAAAACGGCTTGATAGGAGAGGATCTTGGGTGGTGATACCCGCAGGGTCCTTACCTTCGTGCCAGTCATCATAAGCTCCGGCGGTTGTACCCAATTTGCGATATTCTTCTTCATGAATTGGGTCATTGTCCCCAAGAGCAATCAAAGCAGCAGTCCCTATGGCGACAGCATCAGCGCCCAAGGCCATAGCCTTTGCAACGTCAGCTCCTGTACGTATGCCACCCGATACGATGAGCTGAACCTTGCGATGCATACCCAGATCTTGCAGCGCCTTTACCGCCTGGGGGATGCACGCCAAAATTGGCATGCCTACATTTTCGATAAAGACATTTTGTGTTGCCGCTGTGCCGCCTTGCATGCCATCGAGGACAACTACATCAGCGCCAGCTTTTACCGAAAGTGCCGTGTCATAATATGGTCTTGATCCACCAATTTTAACATAAATTGGTTTTTCCCAATTGGTAATTTCGCGTAACTCTGCAATCTTAATCTCTAGATCGTCGGGACCTGTCCAATCGGGGTGCCTACAAGCTGAGCGCTGGTCAATTCCCTTTGGCAAATTGCGCATCATTGCTACACGATCCGAGATTTTTTGTCCAAGCAACATGCCGCCGCCGCCTGGTTTGGCTCCTTGCCCCACCACTACTTCAATGGCATCAGCGCGGCGCAAGTCATCAGGATTCATACCGTATCGTGAAGGCAAATATTGATAGACTAATGTTTTAGAATGTCCACGTTCTTCTTCGGTCATCCCACCGTCGCCTGTTGTCGTAGAAGTACCAGCCTCGCTCGCACCACGCCCCAACGCTTCCTTTGCAGGACCGGATAAAGCTCCAAAGCTCATACCTGCGATGGTGATAGGTATTTCTAAATGAATAGGGTTCTTGGCAAATCGTGTTCCGAGCCATACGTCGGTCCCACATTTTTCTCGGTAACCTTCTAAAGGATAACGGCTGATCGATGCGCCAAGAAATAAAAGATCATCGAAGTGAGGAAGCTGCCGTTTGGAGCCACCACCGCGTATATCATAGATCCCTGTTGCCGCCGCACGCCTGATTTCGGCATTAACTTCGTTTGAAAACGTCCAGGACATTTTTGGAGGTGTGTGTGGAAAATCTGTCATGTTAACCTCAATATGCCGACGCGTTGTCGACATTAAATGTGTAAAGCGTTCTAGCCGATCCGTATCGCTTAAATTCAGAGGGCTTTGCTAAATGGCTGGCTTCGCCGCGTTCTAAAAGGTTTGCCAATAACTCAAGGTGCTCAGGGCGCATCTCTTTTTCAATACAATCTGCACCTAAGGACTTAACGGAACCGCGCACAAATAAACGTGCCTCATAAAGGCTGTCACCCAGTGCGTCACCGGCATCGCCCAGCACTATCATAGTGCCTGATTGTGCCATGAAGGCTGACATATGGCCTATGTTGCCATGTACAACGATTTCTATTCCCTTCATCGAGATTCCACAGCGAGAACTTGCATTGCCTTTAATCACTAAAAGTCCACCCCGCCCCGTGGCGCCAGCATATTGGCTAGCGTCGCCATCGACGATCACAGTTCCCGACATCATATTTTCAGCAACACCAGGACCGGCAGATCCCTTAACTCGGATGGTTGCTTGCTTGTTCATGCCAGCACAATAGTAGCCAGTAGAGCCACGCACAGTGACGTCGATTAAAGCATCAACACCCACTGCAATCGAATGTGAGCCCTTGGGGTTTATCACTTCCCACTCAGTCATGTTTGTTTCGCCGCGCAGTGAGTGCAGTGTTGAGTTCAGAGCACGTAGTCCATCTTTTGAAAGGTCAAAGCTTTGCATTAATTAACGCTCCCAGAAATATACGGTTGCTGGTTCAGGTTCCCAAACTCGGGCATTTTCAATGTCAGGCAAATTAACTAAGGCGCGATATTCTGAACCAAAAGCAACATACTTATCTGTTTCGGCCATAACCGCTGGCTTGCAAGCGATAGGATCGCGCACAACACCAAAGCCATTCTTAGTGCCAAGAACGAAAGTGAAAAATCCGTCTAAGTCTGTTAGAGTCGCATTCATTGCATCTCCAAGACTTGAGCCTTCCTTCAGCTTATGACTAATAAATGCTGCAGCAACCTCGGTGTCATTTTCAGTTTCAAACTCCATACCCGCACGGCGTAAATCCCGGCGAACGGAATTGTGATTAGACAAAGATCCATTATGAACCAAGCACTGATCATGTCCGGTTGAAAACGGATGCGCACCCATCGTTGTTACTGCAGATTCAGTGGCCATACGTGTATGGCCAATGCCATGTGTGCCGCCCATCGTTGAAATGCCAAACATTGCCGCTACGTCTTTTGGTAAGCCTATTTCTTTGAAAATTTCGATATTTTCACCCGCGCTCATGACTTTAAGGGTTGGAGAAAAAGCACTAACTGCTTTACGTGCATTGTCGAGCTGTGACAGTGGTAATTCAATAACAATATGTGTGCCCTTAATCGAAGCCTTGATTTTTGATCCAACGGCCTTCTCAATAGATCCTTGTAAGCCGTTAAAGTCCTCCAACGGCTTTGATGATTGTAGGGTTAATTTTGCCATACCTTTTTGGGGTTCGCCGTAGATGGCAATCCCTGCGCTATCAGGTCCACGATCCGTCATCGTTATCAACATGTCCGTCAGCATAGCACCCAGCTGAGGCTCTAGCGTTTTGTCTTTTAGAAAAAGCCCTACTATTCCACACATAAACGCGCGCTCCTAAGGTAATTGCATTCTATTCTTACACTAATATTTCATCTCTCAACATAACTATCAAGAAACTTTTTTAATAATTAGGAAAAAAATAAGGCGAGATATTCAGATCCCGCCTTAAGGTTTTTGAAATATGGTTACTAAAGGGTTAGTAGCGGTCTATCCCCTTAGCCATGTTCTCGTTGGTTGCGGTTTTTACAGCTTCTTCAAGCTCGCGAGTTTCGTCTCTCATTTGGCGTACATGCCAATAAAGCCAGAAAACCACACATAAAACAGTCATTACCACTTCCCACCCTTGAAAGGGGTAAACGGCTCCAACGTCGGCCAGATCGACGGCCCAACTTGTCATTCCATTTGTCGACATCATTTGTCCTTTCTACAGTTTTTTAAGAAGTTCTTTTTCTGCAACACAAACCTGCGCGATAGCAGATTCGTAGATCTCGTTGTTGTGGAAATCGAGCCCTTGTAACTCAACCTCTGCAGGGATCCGCAAAACTCCAAGAGACGCTTGCAGCTTTGAAA
This sequence comes from Rhodobacter sp., assembly GCA_003536295.1. Taxonomy (GTDB): domain Bacteria; phylum Pseudomonadota; class Alphaproteobacteria; order Rhodobacterales; family Rhodobacteraceae; genus UBA10365. The sequence continues at coordinate 13,447 of DPZQ01000143.1, forward strand.
TTAAGAAACCAGGTAAGAAGCCAAGTAAACCAAACATTATAGCCGCGCCAATGATTTGGCCGATCGGATTAATAGTGGCATAGCCTTCGAACGGAGAGGATGGTTGCCCCCATAGCAAGAAGCCCGCAATAATTAATCCTACGATGCCAGAATAGCCGTGAACGGCAACAGCGCCCACAGCATCATCCAACTTAAAGCGCTTCTCAATCCAGTAGTGCAATTTGTAAACTATCACCACATTCACTGCTCCAACAAACATAGCTTGGATTGGGTGATAAAGATCATTGCCTGCCGAAGCCGCTATAACCCCAGCTAAACCGCCTGATAGCGTCCAGAAGACGTCGCCTTTAGACACGATGTAAGCAGCCATTAAGCCACCAGATAGTGACATCAGGAAGTTGAATGTAATAGCGCTGAGAGTGGTGGGCGCCAAATAGATATTTGTAGCCGTCCATGTCGCGCCTGTGAGCTCTCCGCCGATCACTTCTGGCGCGATGATAGGAACGTTACACGCCGCATAGAAGCCCCAAAATCCTGTGTAAATTAGGAACAGCCCAATTGCTAGCATCCAAGGATTATGTGGAGGGATGTCGCGCGGCGTACCATCTGCCGCAAATTTACCCAAACGTGGGCCCAAAACCATAATAACACCCAATGCATAACCACCAGCAATCGCATGGATCACGCCGGACGCATATGCATCATGATATCCTAACTTCTGCACCATCCATCCCGCATAGTGCCAGCCCCAAGCTGCATCGATGATCCAAAATACCGAGCCAATCAGAACGGCGTGTACCCACAAGGCCGATGAACGTATCCGTTCTATTACAGAGCCCGAAACAATAGAGGCTGCGGTCCAAGAAAAGAGCAAAAATGCAGCCCAGAATACCCCAGTGATGTGGTCAGACAAGTTGGTCGCCATGCTCTCAGACCAAGGTGTATATGCAGCAGCGCCTTCAAAATCGATGCCGCCCATCCCAGGAAATGCGTTGGGAAATGCCCAGTAGATCCACCAACCAAATAAGAAGAAGGTAATTGTCACGAGGGGGATCAACATCACATTTTTGAGCAAAGTGTGCATGTGATTTTTACGGCGGCTTGCTCCAACTTCATACATGCAAAAGCCAACGTGGATTAAAAACATCATTACAATCGTTACGAAATAGTAGAATTCGGTAAAAACGGTGGTTAGCGCGTTTAAATTACCTTCCATTTTCTCACTCCCAATCTGTTAATTTTCTTGTTCTTTATTTTCTTCTAAGGAAAATTTATTTAACAACTTGGGATTATTGTTTAGGTTCTGTCAATAGTAATATTGCAAAATACCACGCAAAGTTTGTCAAAAATGAAACGTCAGATAAGGGCATTAATAAAAATTGATATTAATTTAAAATCACAAGCCTAGATTTTTTTATCAAGCAACAGGATAGGAAATAATTGACAAATATCGGATGGGTAATTTTACTAAAACCTCTGGGCCGTGAGGCGCGTCGGCATCAAAAAATAAGCTGTCGCCTGGCCTTAGGTGAAAAATTTTGTCGTCATGACGATATTTTACTTCACCCTCTAAAACGTAAAGCATTTCCAAGCCTTCATGCTGAAAAGTTGGGAACACATCACTGTCTTCGCTAAGCGTAATCAAATAAGGTTCCATCATGACGCCTGATGAATTGGCGCCAATATGGCCTAGTAGATTATATTGATGACCTGCACGTGTCCCGCGGCGATCAACTTCTATATGTTCATTCGCCCTAACATGTTGTACTTCACGACGCTCATTAAAGCCTGCAAAAAATGCAGTTACGGGAACAGAAAACGTATGACTTAAAACCTGCAATGTTTTCAAAGAGGGTGAGGTGTTACCATTTTCAATTTTCGACAACATACCTATGGATAGGCCTGTCAATTGGGCAACGTCTGCCACTGTCATGTTTTGTTGACGCCGAAGAGTTTTTACTTCACGGCCAATCGAAGCTTCTAAGCTCCGCTCTAAAATTTGGCGTGTGCTGTGGGGATCTTGGCTTAGCCGAGATGATGGAACAGGCATTTTTTTACGCGCCTCATAGTTGTTCATATTAAACATTAAGCTTTGGCTGTAATATGGATCCATAACCGCAATAATTTAGCTTAACAAGACTTAGGTGCCATGCGGCAGGCTTCAGCGCATTAAGACACAAAGCAAGTTTTCTATTTAGTTAGTCTTAGATTTCTCGATTTCTCAAAATAGGAAGTTGCCTATTTTCTTATGATGATTAAAGCGCAGCTCTTCACCTGCTGGCTTGATGATTGTTTTTGTCCTCACTAAGCTTTAGTTTGAAGGTCCGTTGGTATATTCATATCAAATATAATTGCAGCGCCCAACAAAAGCCTGCGATTGGCTCCAATTAAGACTGCGGCCGAGTTTTCTTGGGGTCATAGTGCGCAAAGGGTACGATCGTAGCCTCAAGTCGCTTTTGCAGGCCGTCTAATTTACCCACTTCCATATGTGTACCAGTGGCGCTATGGGCGACGTCTACACGTGCTAGGGCTATATTTTTCCCCAATAAAGGTGAGCGGATAGATGAAGTGACCACTCCGATTTGTGCGCGACCGACATGCAAACAATCGCCGTGATGTACTTCGATATTTGAATGGATGTCCAATCCGACAAATTTATGGGTAGGATTTTCCTTTTTGCGGATTAATGCATCGCGTCCTATGAAGTCATCGGGCTTAGATTTGAGGGGTACAGTAAACCCAATACCCGCTTCAAATGGGTCTGTTTGATCCGAGAAGTCGTATCCTGCAAAAATCAGGCCGGCCTCAATGCGCACCATGTCCAAAGCATCAAGGCCCATAGGACGCAACCCCAAGTCGGCACCATGTTGCCAAACGGCGTCATAAAGGGTCCCGCCGTCTTTGGGATGACAAAACACTTCATATCCTAGTTCGCCCGTGTAGCCCGTACGTGAGAAAACAATAGGAACTCCTGTAGATCCGCCAAGTCGACCAATAGAAAAGCGAAACCAGCCCAATTCATCAACGCTCGGTTGATGAGGTGCCGTCCAAACCATGCGACGCATGATCTCGCGGCTGTTGGGGCCTTGGATGGCTAAATTATGCATTTGGTCAGTAGACCCACGTACTAGCACATTCAGATTGTTCTTTTCAGCTTGCTCACGTAACCAAATGCCCGAATACTCGTCCCCGCCGATCCAACGAAAATTATCGCGGCTTAAACGATAAACTGTGCCGTCATCAATCATCCCGCCATGTTCATAACACATAGCCGTATAAACAACCTGACCTTGGCTAAGTTTTTTCATATCTCGAGTGACGCAATATTGCAGCAGAGCTTCTGCATCTGGCCCCGTAACCTCGAATTTACGAAGTGGTGAAAGATCAATGACGACGGCCTTTTCGCGGCACGCCCAGTATTCTTCGATTTGCCCGCTTTCGCTATAGGCCTTTGGCAACCAATAGCCTTTATATTCTATAAATTGCCGCGTTTTTGCTTCTATTTTTTGATGAAACGCGGTTTCTTTGGTCATTTTTGGCTCCGAGTTGGGTGTTACGCGAAAGGCAATGGCCCGTTTGAAATCTTCATGACTAGCATAAGTGCGTACATGGATGTCGGTTAAATGCCATCCATTGCCTGAAGACGTGTCATCAGGACAGGATGAGGACACGCATACAAGATCGGTCAGCGCGCGCATCAAAACATAATCTCCCGGCCTTGACCAAGATTCGTCAGACATTACAGAGGCGTCGGCGCCAATAAATGTATTATAAAAAAAGTTTGCTGCCATCCACCCTGGGCGTGGTTCTATAGAGTAAGACTTGAGTGCATAATTGAAGTTTTCCGAGCAATTGGCGTGGCCTGGATATCCAATGTCGTCATAATATTTTGCTGTGCAAGCCATCATGAAAGCATCGTGGCGCCCTGAAGTATCTTGTATGACTTCAACTAAAGCGTCCCAATCTTGATCAAAGTATTTGGAGTGCATCCCCGGCATAGGAAAGGAGTTGGCCATAAAGCTACGGGTTGTCGTCACGTCTAAAGGTCTCTCGATACCCTTGTCTAATTTATGAGCCGAAAAGCACTGAAAGTCTGTCATTTGGCGACCATCTACGTCGATGATTTGGATGTATTCGCCTTTTTTGACCAAGTAAGATTGCGCGGTCGATGAAGCTACCCTGATCTCTTGCAGGGGGTCCGCCAGAGGGTCGGGTAATGCATGATGGCCCATCATCAAAGGCTTTGCGCGATCAACCCACACGACAATGGGGGTGGCGCAGTTTTGTTTTTCAAAATCCATGCGCACACTTGGCGCGGCGATAAGCAAAAACCCTACTTCTTGGGACGTAAATTCTTGAAAGGCTTTTGCAGGACTAAGTGCATCAAACATCCTAAGAGCGGTGACAACTTTTAATGTAGCGCCTTTTCGGCTAAGATTTTTTTCTACCCTCGAACGAAGCTGAGGATCTTCGAGCATCAAGGCCTTGATAGCTTCAGCTTTGCTGTTAGGAGGGTTTCCAAATAGGCTAGGCAAAACTTTGCCCTTCTGATCAAAGGCTATAACTTCGCAAACTTGGCCACCTTCTTCATTGATAAATTTGAATTTATCTCCTACCGATACGGTTAAAATAGCCACATCATTGCCAGCCACTTCGTGACGTTCTCGCCCGGAATGGCGGCGCAAGTCAAAAGGAAGAATAACCCTGCCAGCCGAAGGAGGGCCAGATATCACTTGTGGGTAGAGGCCTGAAGACATGGATGCGCCTATTAATTAAGAATTATATTTTTATTAAAAGGAAAACTTGTTAACTAGAGGTAATATCATCAGAACTGTATCATAACAAGCCATTTCCTCAGAAAGCTTTTCACTCATGTTTTCACTATCACTTGGAATTTTAGCAGCTTTAGCCTGGGGGCTTCATGATCTGACGGCGCGTATCATTGCAGCTAAAGCGCCTACCTTTGCAATTATGTTTGGCACCATTGGCGCAGGGTTTTTAATTTTAACACCGTTCGTTCTAATCTTCAGTGATTGGCACATGCCCTCTGGTAACGGCATATACTGGGCAATCGGCAGCGGGGTGGCCTATGTCATAGGGTGTTATGGGCTTTTTAGGGCTTTTAGTCTGGCCCCGACGTGGCTTGTCTCGCCTATCGCCTGTTCTTATCCATTGATTTCTCTTATATTTTCATTTTGTGCGGGCAGGCCGGTTAGCCGTTTGGAATGGCTTTCCGCATGCGCAGTTATTGTGGGAATCTTAATCATAGGGCTTGCTCGAGAGAAAAAGTATAAAACAAATGCGGGGTTCATAACCAGAGAAACAATGATTAAAAGCACTTTTTGGGCTTTTGTTGGGTCCGTAGGTTTTGCCCTTACATTTTATTGTGGACAAAATGCAACCCAGACTAGCTCCGCGTTGCATATGCTATGGATAGGCCGTGCAACGTCTGTTTTGGTTATCTTCCTGATTTTGTTTTTGTCAGGCCAAGAGCTGAAGCCCAAAGGTGCTAAATGGCCTATTTTTCTTGCAATGGGAGCATTAGATGCGGCGGCCTTAAGCTCTGTTTTAGTAGCTGGGGTTCTTGAAAATGCTCAGTATGCCACCATTGCTTCGAGTATGTTTGGCGTTGTTACCATTTTGTTGGCTCACCACTTTTTGAAAGAGCTTCTTAAGCCAGGCCAATGGTTGGGCATTTTTATCGTATTTGCGGGCATTTCAATACTTGCTAGTTAAGAAACAGCTTGCCTGTTGACTGACATTTGCCTGAAAGTGCTCATGTTTTTGCGTTCTTCACGGGGTTTTAAACCAAATTCTTGTGCGTAATATTTGGTCATCAGACCAGATTTTTCAAAACCCGTAGAAACTGCTATTTCTGTCAAGCTGTCACTTGTGTGAAGAACCCTCTGGCGCACTTTTTCCAGTCTTAAATTTCGATAAAATCTTAGCGGACTGTGACCTGTTTCAAGTTTAAACATGCGTTCAAAGTGACGTTCCGAAAGCCCTACAATGGCTGCAGCGTCAGCTATGCGTATTGGATCTTCAATGTGCGATTCAAATAGAGAAATGGCGTCGCGTATGGCTTTTGGAAGGCTGTCCTTCGTGCTCGCAGTATGGCGAACGGGTACCTTTTGCGCGACACCACAATCACGAACAAGCGGGTGTTGAAACCAACAGGCTACCTCAGCCATAATGTCGTTGCCTAAATAGGTGGATATTTGAGAGAGCATAACGTCGAACACTGCTCCTGAACCTGAAGCAGTAATACGACGGTTTTCGAACATTACTAAAGTATCTATGACAGTAATGTTTGGGAACTCAGACTTAAACGCCGCCTCGTAGCACCAATGCACTGACGACTGGTGTCCTTGCATTACACCTGAGCGGGCCAGGGGAAATACCCCTCCAGAAAACCCCCCAAGGGTAACCCCTACGCGATCAAGCCAGCGTAGCCGAGCATAGCCACTTTTTTGGTTTTCAAATTGTGCATTTGGCATTGAAAGGATGAAAATCGTTTCAATGTTTTTACAATTCTCCAGCGTGATGTCAGGACTGAATTGCACTCCAGCACTCGACATTATTGGTCCTTCACGCTCAGCGATGAGCTGCCAGTGGAAAACTTTCTTTCCTGAGATTTCATTCGCAGCTCGCAGTGGTTCAATTGCTGCACTCAAACATGCCATTGGAAAGTCTGGAAAGAGCAAAAAACCAAATGTGCCAGGTAGGCCCACAGTCATAAAAGTTTGCCTCTCATCTATTCATCGGGCCAGCAACCAGGTGAAGTAGGTGCGCCATCATCAAATTGTGCTAAATATTCAACCATAAGAGGGCGATTGCGCAAAAATCCTTTATAAGCGGCTAAATCTGGATGCAATTCCTTAATCACGCGATGCAATCGACGACCCCACTTGGGAACCGTTACTAGGTCTTCGAAGCGAACCAAATAACATCTTATTGAAAATGCGATCGCATTCGAGCGCGGGAGACGAAATAAAGCTTGTACCTCAACCCGCAAATTCATGCGTTCTCCAACATTGCCCTTCTCAAGAGTGGCCCTCGTTGGCCCCCAAATTGGGTAGGTTTCTGGAGCTGTATCAAGCAAAGGATCAATCGTCATTGTCCAATTGTAGCGCCGTACTGGTGCACCAAGTCTCAAATTTAATAGATACTTTAGGGCTCGGTCAAAAATACCTTTTTCATGTGCAAGAGGTACTGGAGCATGCCACTCCATGAAATTCATACCTATGTCGAAATCCAAGGACCAATCAGCCTGTGATGTAATCATACCAGCATCCATCCACAGGTTGCCGTCTCGCTCGTCTTGAAGGCTGAAATCACCCTGTGTCTGGCGCGTGATATATTCCATAGGCCCATAGGGCAGCGTTGTTTCATCTAGGAAGGTGAATTTCTGATCAATTCCCATTGGGCGATTAATCCAGTGCCATTGATTGCCATCTTTTGTTAGCGAAAACCATTTGGGATAATCACGGGCCTTTGATACCATGATGAGTTCTAGCAAGTCCCATCCAGCTAAGGTCATGTGGGGTAAAGATTGACATCTCAGTGGATCCTCGCTCAGCACCATCGCTCTGTCACGCATTTCAGATACATAATGCTCATCAACGTCGAATGCGAATTCAAACACTGAACCTTCGCGTCCCTTCGTGTGGGGTTCAAGATTGACGGCGTACATGTAGTCGTCGCGGTCGAACGGGAAGGGAAAGCGCTTTATTGCTTGAGGTGAGTTCTTATAGGTGAAATCCTCACGGAAGGTTTCATCAGAAAAAAAGCCATCTTTTATATTAATACCCATTTTTATTCCTATCTGTCCAAGACAAGCGACTTGCCACAAAAACGTGAAACACACGGCATGATAGTTCCAAATTCATTATGTTCGTCTGGCTCAAACCAGTGGTCATTATGTTCAATTTCACCGTCACACGAAACAACATTGGTTATGCACTGCCCGCAAGCACCACCGCGGCAAAGATAAGGTGCGTCAACACCAGCGGCTTCTATGGCTTCGAGCAAAGATTGATTGGTGCTCACAGTGAATATCTTTTTAGAACGCGCCAATTCCACAACAAAGGGCTTACCTGTTGGTGGTGCGAGGAATTCCTCGTAGTGCACAGCTTGATCTGGCCAGCCGCATTGTTCCGCAGTTTGGCGCACCCATGAAATCATTGGCTTTGGACCGCAGACGTAAACATGAGTTCCAATCGCTTGACCTCGGAGTAGGTTCTCTAAATTAATTTTCTGATTT
>DPZQ01000092.1 GCA_003536295.1 Rhodobacter sp.
AGCACGAATGACGCAGACATCGGTCGGGCTTGTGATCGTATAATCACCTTTGCCGAAGGGTTAAGCACGGGGGAACCATGATCAAAACGGTTGGGCAAGCATTGGTTTCGGCCTTAGCGGCGCGCGGCGTCGAGGTTGTTTTTGGCATTCCCGGCGTTCATACTGTTGAGCTTTACAGAGGCCTGCCAAATTCTGGTATTCGCCACGTGACCGCACGCCACGAACAAGGCGCAGGGTTTATGGCCGACGGCTATGCCCGCGTCACTGGAAAGGTCGGGGTGGCCTTTGTTATCACGGGGCCTGGCCTTACCAACACCCTGACCGCCATGGCCCAAGCGCGGGCAGATAGCGTGCCTATTTTGGTAATCTCGGGGGTAAATCGCCGCGCAAGCTTGGGGCTAGGCATGGGACTTTTGCATGAATTACCCGATCAGCAGGCAATGATCAGAGCCCTTTGCCCAAGTTTTCAACTGACATCAGCCGAAAAATTAGAGGGCATATTAGAACAGGCTTTTACTGCGCTCACCACAGGGCGGCCCGGGCCCGTTCATATTGAGATCCCAACCGACGTGATGCGCTTGCCTTGCTCAGGACCAAGCGCCACCCAAAAACTTTTAATAGCGCCAAGTGCGCGACTTTCAGACGTAGCCCAAGCGCAGGCACTCTTGAATGGGGCGCAAAATGTGGTGATCTTGGCAGGGGGTGGAGCAAAGCGAGCCGAGCAAGCCCTTCGTACTTTGGCCCAAAGGTTAGATGCGCCCGTCATTCAAACAACAAACGCACGAGGCCTAATGGCTCAAAGCGCGCTGAGCGTGCCCGCAAGCCCCAGCATGGCCGCCGTGCGCGACCTCATTAAAAGTGCTGATCAGATTTTAGCAATTGGTACCGAATTAGGCCAAACCGACTATGATATGTATGCTCAGAATGATTTCCCCGACATCTCGGGCATGATCAGGGTCGATATTTGCCCCCATCAATTGGCGCGCCACAAGGCCAAGCTGTGCCTCGAAGGTGACGCAGAAGCAATTTGCGCGCAGCTGGAGGGTGGTCTAACCCAAAAATACGCAAACGGTGCCACACGCGCTGCGACTGCGCGTGATCAGGCTTGGGACGCGCTATCACCCCAGATCCAAGCACAAGTTACACTGCTAAGGGCCATACGAACCGCCCTGCCACAAGCGCTGATTGTGGGCGATAGCACCCAACCCGTTTATGCGGGCAATCTTTACTATGACCATGATATAGCGGGCGGTTGGTTTAATGCGGCCACGGGCTATGGGGCTTTGGGCTACGCGGCAGGGGCAGCCGTTGGGGCGGCGGTTGGGGCGCCCGAGCGACCCGTGATTTGTTTGATAGGTGATGGTGGCTTACAATTTAGCCCGGGCGAGCTGCGAACCGCCTTAGATGAAAACCTACCCATTCGTTTTGTGGTTTGGAACAATCAAGGTTTTGGCGAAATTGCAAGCGCTATGGCCGAAGTCGGCGCCGAGGTGATCGGATGCGATCCAAGTCCCTTAGACATGGCAGCCTTTGCTAAAGCTTGCGACCTGCCGTTTCAAACTATCATACCCGAGGCCAATGCCCTACAAATGGCGCTTAAAGCTACTCCAAGAGGGCCCAGCTTTATCGAAATTCGCGACTATTAACCTGAGCTAAATGAACTAGCCCGAGACCAAGATCCCGGGCTAGTTGTGGTCGTTTGGAAAATATCAGCCTTTTGTAAACTCAGGATATGCTTCCATACCCAGCTCTGCTTTATCAAGGCCCATCATCTCATCCTCGACCGAGACTCGGATGCCGAACACAGCACGCAAGACCAACCACACAGCAGCCGAAGCAACAAAGGTGAACACACCCACAATAAGGATCGAGAACAATTGTGTTGTGAGCGACGCGTCAGAGTTTGTTAAACAAACCGCCAAGGTGCCCCAGATGCCACAGACCAAGTGAACAGGAATTGCGCCAACAACATCATCTATTTTGAGCTTATCAAGCAGCGGCACAGCCAAAGCGGCCAAGATACCACCCGCGGCACCGATCAAAGTTGCCATGCCAAGGCCTGGGGTCAAAGGCTCAGCTGTAATTGAAACAAGGCCCGCCAAAGCGCCGTTCAAGACCATTGTCAAGTCAGGGCGACCGTAAAGCAATTGGGTCAAGATCAAGGCTGCAACTGCACCACCAGCAGCAGCGGCATTGGTATTCACAAAGATGCGGCTAATGTCAGCTATATTGCCTGCGGTGTCCATGTAAAGTTGCGAGCCGCCGTTAAACCCAAACCAACCCAACCACAGAATGAATGTGCCCAAAGTTGCCAAAGGCAGATTGGAACCCACCATCGGAATTACACGGCCTTCTTTATATTTGCCCAAACGTGGGCCCAAGATCAAAGCACCCGCCAAAGCAGCCCAGCCGCCGACCGAATGCACAACCGTTGAGCCAGCAAAGTCCAAAAAGCCCATTTCGTTCAAGAAGCCGCCGCCCCATTTCCAAGAGGCTTGGATTGGATAGATGAATGCGGTCAAGACAACGCAAAAAGCTAAAAATGGCCACAGTTTGATACGTTCCGCCAAAGTGCCCGACACGATCGAGCATGTAGCACCACAGAACATCAATTGAAAGAAAAAGTCAGAACCCACCGAAGCATAAGTCAAATCTGGATCCACATCTGCAAGGCCAACAGGATCAACCGAGGTGAAGGAAAAGGCACCCACATAATTGGCGATAGACCAACCATCACCCGGATACATCAGATTATATCCCACAACATAATACGTGATGGCAGCCACACCGAACAGACCTACATTTTTTGTCAGCTGCATAGTGACGTTCTTTTGTCGTACAAGGCCTGCTTCTAGCATAGTAAAGCCTGCGGCCATGAACATGACCAGAAAGCCCATCACCAAGAACATGAATGAGTTTAAAATATAACCGATTTCTACCATCGGCGGAGTGACTTCGATTGTGGCGGCATCTTGTGCTAAACTTGGCTGCGTAAGTGCCAGTCCCATCAAGGCAAGAGCCGAAATTTTTGATAATTTTTTCATAATTCTATCCCTTTTTCGGATCTGCATCAAAGCGCGTCGTCGTTGGTTTCGCCTGTGCGCACCCGCACAGCCTGCTCAACGTCAAGAACGAAAATTTTGCCGTCGCCAATTTTGTCGGTCTTTGCGGTTGAAGCTATTTTAGCCACGACTTGATCGGCCATTGCATCAGCAACAACAACTTCCAAGCGAATTTTTGGCACAAAATTCACCGCATATTCTGCACCTCGGTAAATTTCCGTGTGGCCAGATTGCGACCCAAAGCCTTTGATCTCTGTTACCATCATTCCACGCACACCCAACTCTGTAAGGGCTTCACGCACCTCTTCCAGTTTGAATGGCTTGATAGCCGCTATGATCATTTTCATCGTTGTTCCCTTCCATTTTCGATAGCCACTTTGCAGGGCCAGTAGTTTTAAAAACGATGTGGAGGGTGGAAAATCAAGCGCTCAACGGAGGTTCAAGGGGCACAAAACTTTAACAGTTATATAATTTTTGCACTTCTGGAGGCATGTGCTTAATTTTTAAGCACCTCGCAAAAGCGCATCGTGTCAACAGCCCTTTGCGCTTGCGTCACAAAGGCGCTAAAGACGGAGCATGACGCCAAATAACTTCTAATTGATATGAGTGGTTCAAAAGACAAACGCCCCCCGTTAGTGGCTGACCGGCGCTATGCCCCAGAGCGGGGCACGGCTCACAAAGCTGCGTCCAAAGCCAAGGAAAAACCGGCTATCGCCCGCAAATCCAAACTCAAAAGACCCGGCTTTTTGGCACGGTTTTTTGGCTGGATTTTTGGTTGGATTTTTGGT
>DPZQ01000053.1 GCA_003536295.1 Rhodobacter sp.
ATCGCTTTGCTGTTGATGTTCGCAGTCTAATTTCGGATCTGATGTTTCGGCCGGATGGGGCAGCCCTTCCGGCCAAATCTAAGTAAAACTCGAAACTTAAAGGCGAACAGATATGGCGAGCGAAATGCAAGGCGCAGCGTCAGAGCACGCTGTTGGAATGCCACAGTTAGATTTTTCAACTTGGCCTAATCAAATCTTTTGGTTGGCAGTCACGCTGATCGTGATCTATATGGTGTTATCGCGTGTTGCCCTGCCCAGAATTGGCGCAGTTTTGGCAGAACGGAACGGCGTCATCACAAATGATCTTGCCGCCGCTGAAGACTTCAAACAAAAAGCCGTTTTGGCTGATCAAGCCTATAATGACGCGCTTGACGCTGCCCGGATAGAGGCCGCAAAAATTATTACCGAAGCAAAGGCTGCGATCCAAAAAGATTTGGATAAGGCGATTGCTAAGGCCGATACTGAGATCGCGGCTAAGGCTACTGAATCAGAAAAAGAAATTGCAGTAATCCGTGACAGCGCTGTCAAAAGCGTGACAGAGGTTGCAACCGCTACTGCGGGCGAAATCGTCATGGCTTTGGGCGGTGTGGCTGATGCCAAAGCGGTCAAATCGGCTGTTGCTGCGCGGATGAAAGGCTAACCTATGAAAAAATTGTCTTTAACCTCGGTTCTTCTGGCAAGCCCAGCGGCTGCGTCGTCGGGGTTAAGCTTTTCTTTGTCGAACACTAATTTCATCGTTTTGGTCTCGTTTTTGTTGTTTATAGGTGTTTTACTGCGTTTCAAGGTGCCGCATAAATTAGTCGGCCTGCTTGATGCGCGCGCCGCACAAATCAAAGGCGATCTAGAAGAGGCCCGCGCACTGCGTGATGAAGCGCAAGCAATTTTGGGATCTTATGATCGCAAACAAAAAGAAATGCATGAGCAGTCAGAACGTATTATAGCAACCGCACGCGATGAGGCAAGCTTGGCTGCAAAACAAGCCAAAGCAGACTTGAAGCAATCGATCGCACGTCGCTTGGCTTCGGCGCAAGAGCGTATAACCACCGCCGAAGTTGCTGCCGTACGCGAGGTGCGCGAAACAGCTGTGAATGTCGCTGTGGCTGTTGCGGCAGATCTTTTGGCCCAACAAATGACCGCTGATGCGGCGGCCGCATCAATTGATGCGTCTATAGATCAGGTTCAGTCCAAGCTGCACTAAGCTGCAACGGATCTAAATTTGAAAGCCCGGCTTCTGCCGGGCTTTTTTTATCTAAGTTGCTCTTGTTCAAAACGCTTTTTGGCCACTTCCTCATTTTGTTCGGCGCGCTGCATAAGAACAAAGTCCTGCTCAACATAACTCAAATGTGCTTCGATGGCAGCACGTGCTCCATCGGGATCGCGGTTTTGTACGGCCTCATTTATGGCCCGATGCTGGTTTAGCAACGTGTCGCGCGTGGTGCGGTTTTTAAACATCCGTTGGCGGTTATAAAACACACCCTCTCGCAGCATCTGAAACATTGAGCGCATCATATGCAGCATGACGATATTATGGCTGGCCTCTATAATCGACATGTGAAATTCAGCGTCCAAAATCGCCTCATCTTGTGGATTGCGTTTATTATGGGCGCTTTCCATCTTTTTAAATATCGTGTCCACGACAGCTAAGTCCATGTCCGAGCCATAGCGCGCTGCGCGGTCGGCGGCCAAACCTTCTAGATCGCGCCGAAAAGAAATATAATCAAACACGGCCTGATAGTTGCTGGAAAATAGTGCAATAAGCGCTGGCGAAAAGGCCGAGCCCAACACATCAGCCACGAATATGCCCGCCCCTGCTCGGCTGATCAAAAGACCGCGTGCTTCAAGGTCTGCGACGGCGTCGCGTAAAATTGGTCGCGAGACGCCTAGTTGTAAAGATAACTCACGCTCTGCGGGTAATCGGTCACCTGTGCGTAAAACACCACGTAGGACCATATCCTCAATTTGCCGGATAATTGGCTCTGAGCGCTTTTCGGGGTGAATTTTTTTAAAAGGCATCTACCCTCCTTTTGGTCAAAGGATAGAGCCAAATTGAACCTTTCACAAGTCAGCCTAAATGTTGGGACGAATGACGATTTCAACGCGGCGATTTTGTGTGCGGCCCGCGTCTGTCGCGTTCGAGACAACAGGTTGGTCTTCTCCATAACCCGCAGCCATGATCCGCGTGCCAGGCACATCTGCATCGCGCAGTACATTGGTCACCGAAAGGGCGCGACGCACCGATAGGTCTTGATTATATTGCGCGGCGCCTATGTTATCGGTGTGGCCAATGATTTCTACAGCGCTGTCAGGATAGTTTTGCAAGCTGTGCGCCACTGCATAAAGATCAGAGATCAATGTCCCCTTCAATTCAGTTGAGTTGGTGGCAAAGAGAATATCTTGTGGCAGGGTCACAATCAAAGATTGGCCCGTATTGGTGATTGAGACGCGTGGGTCAGACATTTTAGCCCGCAACTCAGCGGCTTGTTTGTCAAGCGTTTGACCAATGGTGCCACCGGCTGCAGCGCCTAAGGCTGCACCCAGTAAAACGCCATCTAATTTGCCACCTCTTTTATCTTGCGTAAGGCCAATAAAACCACCCAGTAACGCCCCCGTAACAACGCCTTGGCGTGAACGCGCGTTTGGATCATTGGGATAGGCACTCGGATCAACCGACACACAAGCAGAAAGAGCAAATGCTGTTAAGCTGCCCATAAGAATAGGACGTTCACGCGACATATATAACCTCAAATAAAGTAAAATGATGATGTATTAACCCCAACATAAGTGGTTGCTGCCAATAGGTCAAAACACATTTACGCATGCGCGCTAGTCTATCAGATCCCGCCGAGCCGCCTCATAGGCGAGCATCGCTCGCTTGACGGGTAGGCCCCAGTGATACCCCCCCAAACCGCCTGATTTGCGCATGGCACGGTGGCATGGAATAAGCCAAGAGATTGGGTTGCGCCCGACGGCCGTGCCAACCGCACGCATGGCCTTTGGATGACCAATTTTCCGGGCAATTTCTGAATAGTTTGTCACTTGCCCCGATGGGATGTTCAAAAGCGCTTCCCAGACTTTGATTTGGAAGGGTGCACCGATCACATGTAGCCTGGTGGGCCTATTGTCGAAAAGTTTGGTCACCAATGGTGCAAGGTTTGAGGCTTTTTCGTGGTAAAGGGCTTTGGGCCAGCGCGTGCGCATATCTTTCATCGAGGCTTCAAACCCAATTTCTTCGTAAAATGCAATCCCGCAGATACCCCGGTCGGTTGCCATGACTATGGCATGCCCAAAGGGCGAGGCAAACTGCCCCCATTCGATCACAAGGCCAGCCCCCGCCGCGGCATATTCGCCCGGGCTCATCGCCTCCCAGGTAAGAAATAAATCATGCAAGCGCCCCCCGCCTGAGAGCCCCGCCAGATGGCTGCTTTCCAGCGTCGTAAAGCGGTTTGCCAATAATCTGCGCGCCAGATCAAGTGTCAAATATTGCTGATAGCGCTTGGGCGACACGCCCACCCATTGTGAAAATAGCCTTTGAAAATGGCTGGCGCTTAGGTCGAGTTGGGCGGCCAGCCCCTCAAGCGACAGGGGCGTTTCGGTCTGATCTAAAATCACAAGTGCACGCGCGATAAGGGCGTAATGGTCGCGCGGGTTTTGTTGGGTTAGGGGCATTTTCAGGTTCTATTTTTGCTGCGATTGTGAAACTCTAACCAATAGACGGGTGGCATGCGACCCGAATGTTGCGCAAAGATAAACTAATTCCCAAGGGCCAAGGCGCCCCACAAGGCAAAAACTAGATCGAATGGTAAAGCAGTTAGACTATCATCACATGGCCCAAGTTTTCGCGACCTTTCAGGCCACAAACCCTAAACCCGATGGTGAGCTGTATCATCTTAACGCCTATACGCTGTTGGTGGCGGTCGCCCTTTCGGCGCAGGCCACCGATATCGGCGTTAATCGAGCGACTCGTCCCCTGTTTGCGCGCGTCACAAGCCCCAAGGAAATGCTGGATCTCGGCCTTGACGGGCTGACCGAAGCCATAAAAACCATTGGGCTTTTTCGACAAAAGGCCAAGAATGTGATCAAAATGTCGGACATTTTGCACAGCGAATATGGGGGTGTGGTGCCCTCATCTCGGGCGGCGCTGCAATCTTTGCCGGGCGTGGGGCGCAAGACCGCCAATGTGGTTTTGAATATGTGGTTTCACCATCCTGCTCAAGCGGTTGATACGCATATTTTCCGATTGGGCAATCGCAGCGGCATCTGCCCTGGTCGCACGGTCGAGGCGGTGGAACGCGCTATTGAAGATCATGTGCCTGTAGCTTATCAGGGACACGCGCATCATTGGATGATTTTACACGGCCGCTATATCTGTCTTGCGCGTAAACCCAAATGTGGCATCTGCCCTATCCGTGATCTTTGTTTGTTCGAGGAAAAGACCTAATGAAAAAATATCAAGTGATTGGCATTGGTAACGCGATGGTTGACGTTTTGTCTTACGCTGATGATGCAATGTTGGCGCGCCATGACATCACCAAAGGGGTCATGCAATTGATCGATATGCCCCGCGCAGTCGCGCTTTATAGTCACATCGGGTCTGCGCAAGAAGTGTCGGGTGGCTCGGCGGCAAATAGTATTGCAGCCATCGCCCATTTGGGTGGGCGCACGGCTTATGTGGGCAAGGTTTGCGACGATCAGCTGGGCGCGATCTTCGCCCATGATTTACGCGCCCAAGGGGCCGTCTATGAGACAAAGATGGCACCAATGGATGGGGCTCAAGAAACCGGGCGCTGCATCGT
Organism: Rhodobacter sp.; assembly: GCA_003536295.1. Taxonomy (GTDB): domain Bacteria; phylum Pseudomonadota; class Alphaproteobacteria; order Rhodobacterales; family Rhodobacteraceae; genus UBA10365. The sequence continues at coordinate 4,794 of DPZQ01000053.1, forward strand.
TTTGGTCACGCCAGACGGAGAAAGAACCCTAAACACCTATTTGGGGTGGTCGGAGTTTTTGACCGCTGGCGATATTATCACCGATGACATGGCCCAAGCCGAATGGATTTACCTTGAGGGCTACCGTTTCGACGGACCCGAAAGCCATGCTGCTTTCTCAAAGGCGATTGCGGCGTGCAAAGGTGCGAGCGGTAAAGTGTCAATCACGCTTTCCGACCCTTTTTGCGTCGAACGTCACCGCGCGGCTTTTTTAGCGATGATCAGGGCCGATGCGGATTTGCTTTTTGCCAATCACGCAGAAATGGTGTCGCTTTACCAAACCGAAACGTTGGAGGAGGCCTTAGCGCACGCAGCCCAAGACGTAGAAATTGTTGCGTGTACCGACGGCGCGAATGGGGCTTTTGTGATCGCAAATGGTCAGCGCTGGCATATTGATGCCATCCCCACCCAGATCAAAGACGCAACGGGCGCGGGTGATTTGTTTGCGGGTGCCTTTTTATGGGCCATCACCAATGGTCATTCTTATGAGACTGCAGGAAAAATGGGCTGCATAGCGGCTGCCGAAGTCATCAGCCACATAGGTGCGCGCCCCCAGCAGAGTTTGCGCGACCTATTTGTGGCCCATAGGGTCCTTTAATCACCTAATTTTTTAATGGACCTAATCTAAGTGTATTTTACCACAGTCAAGCTGCAAGACCACACAGCCCGCATCTGCTTTTGGACTGCAAGCGACGGTTAAACAAACTGGGACGAGCTGAACCGTGGGATCTTAGGCGCAAGTCGTGAGGAGCATCAAAATCTGCAAAGCATTGGCCCCTGTGAAACCATCGGTCTAAATGCCGAGCATACAAAAATGCACTGGCCTTAAGTCAGATATTTGATATTGCTGAAAAGACAGCCGCTGACATTTTGTCTCGGAAAGATTTTTTCAGGATAACGTATGACAAGAAACTACGATCAAAATAATATTTTCGCGCGTATTTTGCGCGGTGAAATTCCCAATAACACTGTCTTAGAAACCAATCATTCCTTAGCTTTTCACGATATCAACCCCGCAGCTCCCGTGCATGTTCTTTTGATCCCCAAAGGGGCTTATGTGACCTGCGATGATTTCGCCACCCATGCTTCGGCTGATGAATTGGTGGATTTTAACCGGGCGATTGCCCGCGTGGTTGAGTTGATGGGCCTAACCGCTGGCTATCGCGCCCTAACAAACGCAGGCCGCGACGGTCTGCAAGAGGTGCCGCACTACCATTTACATATTCTGGGCGGGCGCGCGTTGGGGCCTATTTTGACAAAGGCCGCGCCCCTCTCTTAATGGGCCTCGGCCCAATTTTGGCCCTGACCCGCCTCGACCGTCAGTTTGACGTCGAAGGCAACCGCAGGATAGCCTGCGTTTTCCATGACCTGTTTGGCAATAGCAATAAGCGCCTGGGCATCGGTTCTGGTCACCTCAAACAGCAGCTCATCATGCACTTGGAGCAGCATTTTCGCATCAAGATGCGCGATGGCTTGGGGCATTTTGATCATGGCACGGCGAATGATATCGGCGGCTGTGCCTTGAATGGGCGCGTTAATCGCAGCCCGTTTGGCAAACCCCGCGCCTGATCCTTTGGCTGCAATGTCGGGCGTGTGGATCCTGCGGCCCAAAAGCGTTTGTACATAGCCATGCGATTTTGCAAAAGCGATCGTGTCATCCATATAGGTTTTAATGCCAGGGAAACGTTCAAAATAGCGGTCAATGAACCCTTGGGCTTGGGCTCGTGGAATGCGTAAATTTCGCGCCAGACCAAAGCCTGAAATGCCGTAAATGACCCCAAAATTGATTGCCTTGGCTTGGCGGCGAATGTCAGGTGTCATTTGATCTAGGGGCACGTTGAACATTTCCGAAGCGGTCATGGCGTGAATGTCATGCCCATCTTTAAACGCCTGTTTCAATGAGGGGATATCGGCGATATGGGCCAAAATCCGCAGTTCAATCTGGCTATAATCAAGGCTGATCAGCAGACGCCCTTCGGGGGCGATAAAGGCCTCACGGATGCGGCGTCCTTCTTCCGAGCGGATAGGGATGTTTTGTAAATTCGGATCGGTCGAGGATAAGCGCCCCGTCACCGCGCCTGTCAGCGCGTAAGATGTGTGTACCCGTCCCGTTTCGCCGTTGATATGATCTTGCAATGCGTCGGTATAGGTGGATTTCAACTTGGCCAATTGGCGCCAATCTAGCACCAAGCCGGGCAGGGTGTGACCTTCGGAAGCCAGATCTTCTAAAATATCAGCCCCCGTGGCGTAAGCATCGGTCTTGCCCTTGACCCCACCGGGTAGGGACATTTTGTCAAAAAGGATCTCACCCAATTGTTTGGGCGAGGCAACGTTGAAATTTTGACCTGCGGTCTCATAAATCTCGGCCTCAAGACCTGCCATTTTTTGGGCAAAGGCGTTTGACATACGCGATAAGACCTCGCGGTCGACCAAAATCCCATGCATCTCCATTTGGGCCAAAACGGGCACCAAGGGGCGGTCAAGGGTTTCGTAAACGGTTGTGACCCCAGCGCGGTGCAGGCGGGGTTTGAAAAGCTCCCACAGTCTGAGGGTGATATCGGCATCTTCGGCGCCGTAAGCCACGGCGGGAGCGATTTCAACCTGATCAAAGGTGGTCGCGCTTTTGCCTGTGCCCAGCAGGGATTTTATGGCGATGGGTTCGTGGTTTAGATATTGTGCGCACAGCGCATCCATCCCATGCCCATGCAAGCCCGCGTTCATCGCATAAGACATCAACATCGTATCATCGATTGGAGCCACACGAATGTTCTGACGCGCGAAAATCTTAGCGTCATATTTCATATTCTGGCCAATTTTTAAAATTGACGGATCTTCCAACATTGGCTTTAAAAGCGCCAAGGCCTGCGCGATAGGCATTTGTCCTTCGACCAATTTTGACGCGCCGAAAAGATCGCCCATGCCCGCACGGTGGCCCAGTGGAATATAACAGGCCTGACCTGCATGCACGCAAAGCGAAATGCCCACCAATTTGGCCTTCATCTCGTCTAGGCTGGTGGTTTCAGTATCAATTGCCACTACGCCGCGCTCATAGACCGCATCAATCCAGCGCTGAAGGGCCCCGGGGGTTTGCACATGCTCATAGGCGTGGGTGTCAAAAGGCAGGGCGGGCAAATGGGCGTCGGGGCTCCTGGGTTCAAAACCGGCCGCTTGGTCTGGTGCGGGCGGCGAGACCTTAAGCGCTTCTGCAACACGCCGCGTCAGTGTGAGAAACTCCATTTTATGTAGAAATGCCATAATGTCGTCCGCGTTGGGTGGGGCCACCTCAAGGCTTTCAAGACTGAAATCTAAAACCATATCGCAATCGAGCGTCACTAAACGTTTTGAGATGCGTATCTGTTTGATGTTTTCCAGTAAAGATTCGCGCCTTTTTGGTTGTTTGATTTCGCCCGCGCGTTCTAGTAGCGTTTCAAGATCGCCATATTCTTGAATAAGCAAAGCCGCCGTTTTAATGCCAATGCCCGGCGCGCCGGGCACATTGTCTACAGAATCGCCTGCAAGGGCCTGCACATCAACAACCCGCTCGGGGCCTACGCCGAATTTTTCAAACACCTCATCGCGGTTAATGCGTTTGTTTTTCATCGGGTCAAACATATCGACGCCGTCGCCCACCAATTGCATCAGATCTTTGTCCGAAGAGATGATGGTGACGCGTCCGCCTGCAGCGCGGGCGCGGCAGGCCATTGTGGCAATTAGATCGTCAGCCTCAAACCCTTGGGTTTCAATGCATGCGATGTTAAAGGCCCGCGTGGCGTCGCGGGTAAGCGGAAATTGCGGGCGCAGATCTTCGGGCAATTCGGGACGATTCGCTTTATAGGCGGGGTAAATTTCATTGCGAAAAGTTTTTGAGGAGTGATCAAAAATCACTGCCAAATGCGTAGCCCCGTGGGCCCCGTGGTCTTTGGACAGCTCGTTCCACAATAGGTTGCAAAATCCAGCAACCGCACCCACAGGCAACCCATCAGACTTGCGCGTCAGGGGAGGTAAAGCGTGATAGGCACGAAAAATAAAAGCCGAACCGTCGATCAAGTGTAGATGATGACCTTTGCCAAATGTCATGCTGAACTCCAATGGGTAATTTGTTAATACTGTGTGCCATCATTTGACGCTGAATTCTAGCGGTGCTTGCCATTGTGGCGATTTTTGATGCTACTGCACAAGGTGCCTTTGTGGCGCTCGCAATCGACACCACCCGCCCTTAAGTGATCCCATCCAAACGATGAGCCCGCGTAATTATTTGGAAATAGTCGATCAAAATAATTGTAACCGTGTATTGGCCTTTGCTGGACGCGATGAAAATTAGTTTAACGTGCGTACCTATGACCAAGGAGAAGGGCACCTTTAGGTGCACATGAGAGATGGTGCCATTTGCACCGGGGACTTGGTGTCAAGCAATCTTGTGAGCCTTAGGTATGCGATATGCTTTATTCTGTTACCCTCAGCGCAAAGTGTTTTTCTATTATAAATATGAATATTCAGCCAGCACAGCCTGGTCAATCTATGCAAGTGACGTCGCATTTATTAGAAGCTGGTCAGGGGGAAAT